>SKGE01000011.1 GCA_007117625.1 Candidatus Izemoplasma sp.
CTCCAGCACTTGTGGTATAACCTGCATCCCATTGTCTCAATAAGTTGATAAATGAGTTCGCACTTGATCCCATTGCAACTAAGAAATCACAATGTCCGCCACCAACCATAGCTGGTGTTAAAGTGTTTTGTAAATAATCCCATGTCAATACTTCGTTTTCTTCAAATGTAATACCCGCTGCGTCAAACTTATCTCTGTTGTAAACGATAATCTCTGTTGATTTTAAGTACGGTAAAGAATACTGTACATCAAATTGTTGATTTTCTGCAATAAAGATATCAACATATTCGTCTAAGTCGACACCAACTAAATCATGGTTAATAAACTGATCCAGAGGAACAATTGCATTGTTCTCTGAATACTCAGCATAGTGATCTGGGTAACCCATGATAATGTGTGGTGCATCTCCAACACGTAGTAACTCTACGACAACACGACGAAGTTCATCGTAGCTACCTTGTGGTGCATGGTTCACGATGATGTTAGGATACAGGGCCTCAAAGCGATCAATAACTTCAATCGTTACCGCTGTATTATCTGAACCACCTCCGAATCCTGAAAATAAATCTAACTCGATAAACATATCCGCCGGGAACTCAACAAGGCCTGTTTCCTCGTTATATTCAACACCCGCCGGTAATGGGTCTACGACAACATCTTCTCTTTGTGTTGCCCCACATGCTGATAACCCAATAATAACAAGTGAGAAAACTGTAATAATTAAAAACTTTTTCATTGTAAAAACTCCTTTTTTATTTTTATATTCCATCTAAATTATACAATACATCTTATCTATATAAAAGCATTGTGAAATCAGTTACAAAAATTTAACCTTTAATACCACTTCGTGATACACCACGCATAATTTGCTTCTTAAGAATGAAGAAAATAATCAAAATCGGTAGTGTTACCATAAAGGCTGCAGCCATCTGTAAGTTTGTTTCATTAACGAACTCACTCGAAGCTACTTCACGTAAACCATTCGAAACCAAACGGTGAAGTGGTTGTCTTGCGGTAATAAGTTGTGGCCAAATATATGCATTCCATGTTCCCATCGCATTTAAAATGGTAATTGTAATAATGGTTGGTTTAGCGATTGGTACCATAACTTTCCACAAATATTTAAAATCTGTCGTTCCATCAACTTTTGCAGCGTAATAAAGCTCGTTTGGCACTTGTTTAAAGGTTTGTCTTAAGAAGAAAATATAGAAGATACTTGTCATAAACGGAATAGACATTGCCATTAAAGCTTCGGTGTAGGTTTGTCCACCACCGACCCATCCAAGTTGATTAACCGTAATGAAGTTTGTAATAACAAACATTTCACCCGGGATCATCATTGTCATAATTAATAACAAGAAAAACAATTCTTTAAACTTAAAGTTAAGTCTCGCGAAGGCAAAAGCAGATAATACCGTTGTCAAAATCGTTCCTACTGTTGAAATGGCAGCTACGACCACTGTGTTAACCATATATCTAAGGAACGGCGGTGCCTCAGCAGAGAAAATCGCTTGGCGATAATTACCCCATTGCATATCTGAGAATCTTAACCAAAGCAATGTGTCGACGCTTTCTAACTGTTCACTCGTTTTTAAACTGGTAAGAATCATCCAATAAAACGGAACGATAATGAACACCGCAAACAGTGATAACATTGAGTATAAGAAGATATTGCGTACAATTTTTTTCGTACGAATCTGTCTTTGCGTTTCATAACTATTGTTATTTGCACTCATAATCTCACCGCCTAATAATGGACGCGTTTTTTACTAACCCACATGTTGAAAAGAGTTAGTATCAGCGTCATAAAGAATAGGATAATTGCTGCGGCTGCGGCTTCACTTGTTGCACCTGGGTAAGTTTCACCTAGTGATTGGTAAACAATCCCTACAATGGTGATCAACATATTTCGACCAACCCCAGGATTCAAGTTCTCACCGAACATACCGACGATTGCTGTATATTCCTTGAATGCTCCAATAAACGATGTAATCGTAATGAAAGCAATCATTGGTGATAATAATGGAACTGTGATTTTAAGGAAAACGCGTCTTCTTGATGCAGCATCGACACGTGCAGCATCATAATATTGTTTATCAATACTCTGCAGGCCACTTAAGAAGACCATGATTTTAAAAGCAAGTCCACTCCATGTGATGAAAACTAACAGTGCGAACATTGCGCGCCCCCAAGAAGCTCCTGTACTTACCCAAACACGTGGTGACAGTCCAATTGCTTCTAAAAAGTAGTTGAACAATCCTCCCGTTGTTGAGAAGATAACCGCAAATGCTAAACCGATTGCGATCGCATTTGTTACATACGGTAAGAAGAAAATGGTTTGATAAGCACCTTGGAACTTTTTAATAGAGTTTAACCAAACTGCAATAAACAATGAAATGATAACTGAAACTGGCACCGAGACAAAAACGATAAATATCGTATTTTGGATCGCCCGCCAGAACAGTCCGGAGTTTACTACAACACTAATATTTCCAGTTAAGGTCCATCCTGTATAAGATCCATCTATGTAACGATAGTTCTCAAGAAAAACTAAAATAAATGCATTGATGATTGGATAGAAGGTGAAGATTGATAATAGAATGATTGCTGGGAGTAAATATAGCCACGCCTTCAGATTATTTTTTTCTTCAAGCATGGTTAGATAAGTTCTCCATCTTTGTTAAACAAGAACATTTTATGTGGTTTAACGCTCAGTTTAATCACATCGCCTGGTTTAACTCTATTATCAGCATCTACAATCGCTCTGAATGTAGCTTTTTGTTCTGGAGCAGTTTCTTCAATTGAACCTTCTTCTATACCATCAATCATTTCATCCGATTCTTCTTGTTGTGCTTTTAACACTTCTGGATCAACTGCACCTTCAGGTTTTTGAATAATTAGGGTTGTGTCTCGCCCAATAGTTTCTACAAAGTCAACGGTAACTTTCAAACTTGAGCGCTCAACGATATTAAACCCTTCTGGCCTAACACCTATAACAACCTTTTGGTCTTTTTTACCCTCTGCACGTCCAAACTGTGCTTTTCCAACCATAATTTTCTCATTTTCAATTCTGCCTTCAAATAAGTTGATTGGAGGGCTTCCTAAGAACTTAGCAACAAACAAGTTCGCTGGTTTATCATAAACATCTTGTGGGGCTCCTTTTTGTTGTTGGATACCCTCTTGCATGAGCACGATTTCATCACTAATACTCATCGCTTCTTCTTGGTCATGCGTAACGAAGATAGTTGTAATCCCAGTTTCCTTTTGGATACGTTTAATCTCTTCACGTGTTTGTAAACGTAAACGTGCATCTAGGTTTGATAACGGCTCATCTAACAATAGTACACGCGGCTCTTTAACAAGTGCACGAGCAATTGCAACACGTTGTTGTTGACCTCCAGATAATTGAACTGGTTTACGTGCCATTAAATGACCAATACCAACTAAATCAGCATAGAACTGTGCGCGCTCTAAAGCTTTCTCTTTATCCATCTTCAAGTTTTCAAGTGGAAAAAGAATGTTTTGTTTGACAGTCATATGCGGATAGAGTGCGTAGTTTTGAAAAACGAGTCCAATACCACGCTTTTCTGGGGCAACATCAGTGACATCGGTATCCCCAAAAAAGATACGTCCTTCAGTCGGTTTTAACAACCCTGAAATCATGTA
Organism: Candidatus Izemoplasma sp.; assembly: GCA_007117625.1. Classification (GTDB taxonomy): domain Bacteria; phylum Bacillota_I; class Bacilli_A; order Izemoplasmatales; family Izemoplasmataceae; genus SLQR01. Next base: position 3,667 of record SKGE01000011.1, read on the forward strand.
AAGTGTCGTCGATTTTCCACATCCAGAAGGCCCTAGAAGTCCAATTAACTTTCCTGCAGGAATTGTGATATCTAAGTCATTCACAGCGATTGTTTCTTCTTTGTTCTTCGCTTGGAAGACTTTAGTAAGGTTTTGCAGTTTAATTTCAATAGTCTCCATATAATCTATTCTCTCCTATATTTAATATATTTATCCAAATGTAACATTTCATTATACAACAAAAGTAAAGCGTTTTCCATAGCTAATTATAATTCATATTTGGCGTCTTAACAAAGCCAAAAAAAGGCGAGTCTTCTCACCTTTTTGTCGTTAACTCATGTTTGTGTAAAGTAACCAAAGCCCAATTATAATTGCAATCACTATGATGAGTTTGGACAACTTTTTAATGAGCGAGAATATACCTAGTAGGACTATAATGGCAAAAATGATTAATCCAAAGAACTTTTCAAAGAAAGATCTTTCGCTGATAAACTGATACCCTGAATCAATCCATCCATCGACTGAAATTGCACTTTCTAACCAGTTCAGAAGATCTCCTATGATCGGGACGTTTTCAAGCATTAAAATTAACGGTTGTAACGCTACAATGACATAAAACATTTTACCACCTCATTCCTTTCTTAATGTTATTATGACACAAAAGCTATAAATAGGAAAATATAAATCTCTTTTTTTCAATTGTTAACAGATTGTTAATATTTCTTTCTGCCTTCTAATGCTTTAAATAGTGTCATCTCATCCGCATAACTTATATTTCCACCCGCGGGCAAACCATAAGCTATTCGGGTCACTAAAAGATCAGTTTTCTCAAGTACTCGATGTAAATACATTGCGGTTGTTTCGCCTTCTTCGCTAAGGTTCATAGCTAAGATAACTTCTTGATGGGTTTCATCTTTCAAACGCTCTAACAACTCTTTTATATTTAAGTTCTCTGGCCCTATCCCATCACTTGGAGATATCGCCCCATTTAAAACATGATATAACCCATCGTACATATTGGTTTTTTCAATAACCATAACATCTTTGCTTTCTTCAACCACAAGGATTTTACGGCGGTCTCTTGTTTTATCTTTACAAACATTACAAGTCGTTTCATCGGTTAAATTACCACATGTTTCACAAGGTTTAATTTCTTGTTTGACACGATGCAGAGACTCCATAAAAGCAACAGTATCCGCTTCATCAAAGTGATTAACAACGTAGAAAGCATATCTTTCAGCTGTTTTTCTTCCCACCCCTGGAAAGCGCATAAAACTATCGATTAATTGCTGTATTGCCTCAGGATATTTCATCGGTTTAGAACATTCCTGGCATACCATTTAAGCCTTGTGAAAATTGTCCCATTGTTGCTTGAGTTTCTTCATCGATTTTTTTCATACAGTCGTTGACCGCAGCGACAATGGTATCTTGGATCATATCTAAATCTTCTGGATCAAACGCTTCTTCATCAATTTCTATTTTCTGCATTTCTTTGCCACCGTTAAACTCTACTTTAACAGCACCTCCACCTGCAGAACCATAAAATATCGACGCTTCAAGTTCCTTTTGAGCCTTCATCATTTCTTTTTGCATTTGTTGTAACTTTTTAATCATTCCTGGGTTCATAATCATTCTCCTTCTTTTCTTACTTTTACTATATCACCAAATAAATCTTTTGCTTCTTTGACACTTTCCGAGTCCACATCTGAAAAGTCTTCATTATCTTGCGGTATCTCTTTTAGTTGCGGATGTTTAATCGGTTCTAGCTTAATAAACTCGTCCGGGGTCTTTTTCTTGCGGAATTTCTTCACAAACTCCATAGAAATATTTTCCCATAACTCTTCAGGCAACGCCATAAACATAATCTTACGGCCAAAATACCTTCCTAATAAATCAATAATGTTTTTCTTCATATCCGGTGTCATAAGGCGATTACACATACGGTGACTGTCATAAGTGACAATTAACATAACACCATTTGAAGCAACTAAGGTTCCCTCAGTAATCAATTTAGCATATTGGGTATCTCTTCCTTCAGCAAAACGCTCAATATCATACCACTTTTTGACCATATCTATTTTAACTTCACGGTCTCCTGTATTTAAAACATCTTCGATATAATGGATATCAAAGGTTTTATATGCCTTTGACGCATATTTTCGGTAGAGTTTATCCAATGCAGTCTCTTCATCGTGTATAGGTTCCTCACTTGAAGTTTTTTCAGTCGGTTTTTTTATCTTATCGTTATCTTCTTCAGTAGTTTCCTTTGCTTGTTCAACTGGTTTAGGCTTATCCAATTCAAGATCTGAACGCTTTTCTTTAGTGGTCTCTGAGGCATAGTCAAAAGAACTCTTTGCAGCTGGTTTTTCAGGTGCTGATTCTAGACTTTCAACTTTGTTTGTTAAGGCTTCGAATCTTTCATTTAGCCGTTGTATTTGTTCTAAGGCAAGTGTATCTTTTTTCAACTCTTGATCGACCATCTTTACAAACGCAAGCTCTAAGTATAGTTTAGCACTTGATGTATACCTTACTTTTTGCTGGGTATCATGTAAGATATCAATGTAATGAAAAATACGCACATTGTTCAATGCTTCGGTAAGTTTGATAAACCCTTCGTTTTGATAGAGAAGACGATCTTCACTACCCTTATCAACATTTTTATACATTAAAATATCTCGATAAAACTTAATTAAATCGTCGATAAACTTATGCCCTTCTTTACCTTGAGCGATAAGTTCATCTAAAACAGCCACCGCTTTTGGGACATCGTCATCTTCGATCGCCGTCGCAATCGTGACGATTGCTTCGTGAGAAACTGACCCTTTGATCGTATGAACATCTTGAACGGTTATTTCTCCATCGCTATAGGAAAACACTTGATCGAGTAGACTGATTGAATCTCGCATCCCACCCTCTGCGGTTTCCGCAATTAAAGCAACTGCCTCTTCATTAATTGAAATGGTTTCTTTTTCAATGATTTCATTAAGTTTTTCTTTCATTGCCTCTAAAGCAATTCCACGGAAATCAAATCGTTGACAACGTGAATGAATCGTCGCTGGAATTTTATGTGGTTCGGTTGTAGCTAAGATAAAAATAACGTGTTTCGGTGGTTCTTCTAATGTTTTTAAAAGTGCATTGAATGCTGAAATAGAAAGCATGTGAACCTCATCGATAATATATACTTTGTACTTCCCAACACCTGGTAAGTACTTTACTTTATCTCGTAACTCACGAATTTCATCGACACCATTATTACTTGCTGCATCTATTTCAATGACATCGCTAACAGTGTTTTTATCGATGCCTTTACAAATATCGCATACGTTACAGGGGTTCGCTATCGGTGCTTTTTCACAATTTACCGCTTTTGCGATGATTTTTGCAATACTTGTTTTTCCAGTCCCTCTAGGACCGCTAAACAAGTACGCATGCGCTAACTTTTCTTTTTGCAACGCGTTTTTAAATGTTTTTGTGATATGTTCTTGACCTGCAACTTCATCAAAGTTCTTTGGTCGATATGTTCGGTATAACGCTTGATATGCCATTATATTCACCCACCTTTTAAACCGTTTCTTCGTTTCGGATATCCCTTACTTCATCTGCGATGATTTTTACCGCTTTATACTCTAAAGTCCCAGGTGTAAAACGGGACTCTAAAAATTCATATGTATACTCCGCTGTTTCACCATTTAATGTGATTTGATACGCCACATATAATGCTTTTTGAAATTTCTCACTTTCTCTTAACCGCTCAACATCTTCTGGTTCTAATGCTAAGTCATCTCGAACTTTTTTAGAGACTCGCAAAAGAAACTTCTCCTCACGATTTTGCAATTGTACTTTTGATCGTGCTCTTCCTGCTAAATTATGGTAGATCCATAAGAATCCCACAATTAAAAACGGATACAAAATATAATCATCTAATAACCATGACCAAAAGTCTACACCGTCGGATAATGTTCGATAAATCCCATAGCCAACAACGGCGACCGAAGCCGCCACAAATGACCACACATAATACATCGTACTTTTCTTATAATTTTGTTTTTTATTCATCTAATCACCTGTTTACTATTATACACCATTCAACCAATTTATGATATACTAAATTGGGGTGATACCAATGAAAAACGATACCATAGCAGCTATATCAACAGCGCTTGGACAAAGCGCAATAAGCATTGTTAGAATGAGTGGCGATAACGTTTTTGAAATTATGAAAAAAATTTACCGCGGAACCGATTTAAGCTCCGCAGAAAGTCATACAATCCATTACGGGAAAATCTTCGATGACGCAACACAAGTCGATGAAGTTTTAGTTAGCGTTTTTAAAGCCCCTAAAACATTCACTCGAGAAGATATGATTGAAATTAATTGTCACGGCGGGTCTTTTGTAGCTCAAAAAATTCTTAAACTGCTTTTAACACATGGTGCAAGGTTAGCCGACAAAGGTGAATTTACAGAACGCGCATACCTTAATGGAAGGATCGATTTAACCCAAGCTGAAAGTATTCTTGATATTATTGAGTCCCGCACAAACCTAAGCCTTTCACTCGCAAACAAAGGTCTCGATGGAAAAATATATAAAAAAATAGACGTTTTACGCCAAAAACTACTCGATATCATCGCTCATATCGAAGTCAACATCGACTATCCTGAATATGATGATGTAGAAGAACTTACCGAGGCACTTTTACTCCCTAAGATGTTTGATTTGCAAGAAGATTTTAACGATGTCTTAGAAAAAGCGGAAGATGGTAAAGTTATCCGCGAAGGTGTTAAAACCGCTATTATAGGAAAACCGAATGTTGGAAAATCGAGCTTACTCAACGCCCTCTTAAAAGAAGACAGAGCCATCGTTACAGAAATACAAGGCACAACACGTGATACAATAGAGGGTTCTTTAACACTAGGTGGTATCATGTTGCATTTGATTGATACCGCAGGGATTCGAGAATCCGAAGATATCGTTGAGCGCATAGGCATCGATAAAGCTAAACAAGTTTTAGAAGAAGCAGAACTCATTTTATTTGTTTTAGATAATAACTCTCCATTAACAAAGGAAGATGAAGCTCTATTAGAACTTACCAATCACAAAAAAAGAATTATAATTGTTAATAAAATAGATTTAGAAAGTAAAATTGGAAAAAACTTTAAAAACAGTGTCTCTATAAGTGCTAAAGACCGCACCAATATCGAGGCTTTAGAATCACAAATACAATCGATGTTTTTATCAGGGGATATCGATTTAGACACAGAAACATATCTTTCAAATACCCGCCAGATAGCGTTAATGAAAAAAGCCGATCTTGCGCTTAAGGATGCGATTCAATCTGCCGAGGCGATGATGCCGGTCGATATGGTTGAGATAGATCTTAAAGAGGCTTGGGAACTACTTGGGGAAATTATTGGAGATACCAAATCAACAACCCTCATTGATGAACTTTTTTCAAAATTCTGTTTAGGAAAATAAAGGTGATGTTCCACGTGGAACATCACCTTTTTTTAGTCATCAAAATGAAACTTTTCTCCATTTTTTTCCCATGCGAGGACATTGTCTAAGTTGACGTTAGCCGCAGCTCTAAATATAGACTTATCAATATCTTGATGCGACTTGCGCAGCTGTTCAATAAGCGCTTTAACTTCGCTTCGCTTTGAGGCCGTTCTTCCAGCAGCCACATCACAACCACAGTTCATCGCGTGAATCCCATGTGATTCCATAAGGTTGATAATTGCTTTTTCTTTGACAAAGTACATCGGCCGAATCAATGTGATTCCATCAAAATTTTCTGCCTGAACTTTAGGTAACATGGTTTTGAATGTCCCTGCATAAAACATATTGAGCAATGTTGTTTCAATAACATCATCAAAATGATGGCCTAATGCCATTTTATTACACCCATACTTTTCTGCCATACTATAAAGAAACCCTCGTCGCATTCTCGCGCACATATAGCATGGGTAGTCTTTCGAGATTTCATTGACTACTTTAAAAATATTGTAGGGCTCAACAATCAACTCAATACCAATTTCTTTTGCAACGTGCTTTAGTAACTCGACATTGCTGTTATCATATCCTGGGTCCATGGTTAAAAACACCATATCAAACTTGATGTGTGGGTGTTTCTTAAGTTCTTGGAAGAGTTTAGCGAGTAAAAAAGAGTCTTTGCCTCCGCTCACAGCAACCAATACTTTGTCTCCGTCTTCCAAAAGATTAAAGGTATTAATGCCTTTTACAAACTTTGTCCATATGTCTTTTCGATATTTTTTGATGATGTCTTTTTCAAAAGCTAATCTATCTATTTGCATTGTTATCACTCCAAACATGAATAGTATATATGATATTTTCTGCAATGCAAAGTGGTTTAATATAATTAAAAATAATTTTATTGAATGTTAGCTAATTATAGGGTATAATTAGGGTATCAAAAATTAAGGAGGCTGAGACATGTCTTTTGTGTGGGCATCAAAGAAGCCGAACGAAGGAATAGCAACACTTTACGAGACGAACATCACACTCAACAAAAGTGCGAGCATGCATTTTGATCATGCTTATAGTGTATTGTTAGGATTGGACAATGATCTAAAAAGAGTTGCGGTCAAACCAATCACAAAACAAGAAATTGAACGTGGAACTATTCCAGAGGAAAAACGGCATAAAATTACGGTGCGTCCTAGCTACGCGCGTGTTTGTAACAAGAAATTCATGCAAGAAATTGCAAAAGTTGCTAGACTAGACTTACGCAACAACAATGCTTTCAAGTTTAGAACAACTTGGAGTAAAAAAGATCAAGCATTGATCATTGACTTAAGTAACCAAGAGGAGGGACTCTAATGGAATGGATTGTACTATTATGGTTTGCAATTATCATTATTTCAGCCTTTATTGAAGTAAATACCATGGATTTAACCAGTGTTTGGTTTAGTATCGGTGCCGTCATTGCATTTGTTTTAGCGATTATAGGGTTCAATGTGCTGATTCAAATCGGAGCGTTTGTTTCGGTGTCTGTTCTATTGTTACTTAGTGTTCGTCCGATTGCGAAAAATTACTTCCGTACAAATCTTGTAAATACCAATGCAGATCGATTGGTTGGAAAAGTTGCTACTTGTACGAAAGAAGTTCGACCAGGAGAACGTGGAGAAGTTAAAGTAGATGGACAATTTTGGACAGCAATTACTTCAGGAGATGAAACAGTTTTAGTGGATGAAAAGGTTGAGATTTTATCAATTGAAGGCGTCAAGTTGATTGTGGTGAAACTGTGAGTGCAGGTGCTTTTAAAAGAACAATAGCGTTTCTTTTAGACTTCATGATTGTTGCTTTAGCGATTATTATTATCCACTACGCTATTGCTCGTCCGATTTACATTCGAACCGTTGATGATTTTGATAACCTTATGGATGAGTTCGAAACGGTTCATGCTCAATATTTAGAAGACTTTGAGCTTTTACAAACGCAGTTTGAAGCTAACGAGATAACGAGCACAGAGTTTCTAGAAGCCCGTGACGAACTGCTTCAAACCTATCGAGATATGGCTCCAGAAGCGTATCGTGTTAGGGATAACTTTATTTTCTTTGAATCGATTGTACTTATCGGTGGATTTTTAGTCTTCACAGGTTTATATCACTCGATCCTCAAAGGACAAAGTTATGGGCGTAAATTACTTGGTTTAGAATACCGAGGGTCCCCATCCCCTTTAAACCTTATCGTAAGGGAAGTATTCTTAAAGTATTTCTACTGGGTCTTTACCCTTGGTTTTGGAATTTTCGTCGATATATACATGATTATTTTAACGCGAAACAAAAAGACTTTGCGTGATATGTTAACCAATTCTCGTATATTAAGTGATTCTGATATCGTTGACCCATTGCAAGAACGTGTTTAAAGAGTATAATAGAATATATAACAAAAAATAAATAGGAGGCTTTACAAATGGAATTTGGTCCTGTCTTAGTAAGTACTGGTCTTATCTTAACTATTATTGTCATTTTAGTAATCTTAGTGTACTTAGCAACACGCTTCACAATTGTTACCCAAGCGAACCGCTTTATTGTTGAACGCCTTGGTGGGTATTATGTAACATGGGATGTTGGTATCCACTTCTTAGTACCATTCATTGATCGAATTAAAATGAAAGTGTCGATTAAAGAACAAGTGGTCGATTTTGATCCACAGCCTGTTATTACGAAAGATAACGTAACAATGCAAATCGATACCGTTGTATTTTTCCAAATTACAGACCCTAAGCTTTATACCTATGGTGTTAACTTCCCAATTAAAGCAATTGAGAACTTAACCGCAACAACACTCCGTAACATCATCGGGGACTTAGAGCTTGATGAATCATTAACTTCACGTGATGTCATCAATGAACGGATGCGTTCTATTCTTGATGAAGCAACCGATCCATGGGGCATTAAAATCAACCGCGTTGAGTTGAAAAACATCATTCCTCCAAAAGATATTCGTGAAGCAATGGAAAAACAAATGCGTGCTGAACGTGAAAAACGACAATCAATTCTTATTGCTGAAGGTAACAAGCGTTCTGCAATCCTTACAGCTGAGGGTGAACGTGAATCACAAATCCTTCGTGCTGACGGGGAAAAACAAGTACGTATCTTAGAAGCTGAAGGTCAAGCGCAAGCTATTCTTAAAGTTCAAAACGCAACCGCAAAAGGTATTGAACTCATTAAACAAGCTGGTGCTGATGAGGCATTCTTAAGACTAGAAGCCTTCAAAGCAATGGAATCAATTGCAGATGGTCAAGCAACCAAACTTATTATTCCATCAGATATGCAAGGTATGGTTGGACTCGCATCAACCCTTGCTGAAGCGTTTAAAACAGATATTCCAAAAGTTTCAATGGACAATAAAACCGATAAGAAATAACAAACAAAAAGACTTATCACTACAACTTTGTGATAAGTCTTTTTTTATGGTCATTTTTTTAAAAGTCACAATGTTTAGGGGTTCTTGGAAATGGTATAACATCTCTAATATTCTCAACGCCTGTGAGATACATTAACATACGGTCAAATCCAAGTCCATATCCTGAATGAGGGGTTGTCCCATATTTTCTCAAATCTAAGTACCACCATAAATCTGCTTCAGGTATCCCCATTTCTTTCATCCTGCTTTGAAGCATTTCTAAACGCTCTTCACGCTGACTACCTCCAATCAGTTCCCCAGCTTGTGGAACCAATAAATCCATCGCAGCAACTGTTTCATTATCATCGTTTAGACGCATATAAAATGCTTTTATATTTTTTGGCCAATCCGTAACAAAGACTGGTCCATCAAAATGTTTTACCAAATATTTCTCATGTTCGGTTGCCAAATCACCACCTTGGATGGGTTGGTTTTCAAAGCGTACATTCGCATGTATCAAAATATCAATTGCTTCTTTATGGGTAACTTGTTTAAACGGTTTATTCACAACCTCATGGAGTTTCTTAAGCAATCCTTTTTGAACAAATTTATCAAAAAATGCCATTTCTTCTGGAGTACGATCTAAGACATACTGGATAATGTACTTAACCATCTCTTCTGCCGAGTCCATATTTCCCTTTAAGTCAGTGAATGCTAGTTCTGGTTCTACCATCCAAAATTCCGAAGCGTGAATTGGGGTATTTGATTTTTCCGCACGGAATGTTGGACCAAACGTATAGGCTTTAGAAAATGCTTGTGCAAAGACCTCGGCTTCTAACTGTCCCGTCACGGTTAAATAGGTTGCTTTTCCAAAGAAATCTTGTTTGAAATCTATATTGCCTTGATCATTTTTGGGGATTTTGTTTAAGTCGAATCCTGTCAGTCTAAAAAATTCCCCTGCACCTTCCGCATCCACACCTGTAATAATCGGACTTGCTAGATGGATAAAATTTCGTTCTTGAAAATAACTGTGGATCGCGTGCGTTAAAATACTTCTAACACGGAACACAGCTGTAAAAAGATTCGTGCGGGGACGTAAATGTGCATTTTGTCTTAAAAATTCTCTGCTATGTCTTTTTGGTTGGATTGGGTAATCTTCGGAAGCGTCTCCAATTAAGTTGACCGAAGTCGCCTTCACCTCAAAAGGCTGTTTCATGTCCGGTGTTTCAATCAAGGTTCCTGTTATCTCAACACTTGATCCTACACGAATCTTTTGAGTTGCTTTGAACGCCTCAACGACACCTTCTTCATAAACCACTTGAATCCCTTGAAAACTTGTCCCATCATTTAAATCAATAAAACCAAAAGCTTTTTGGGCACGATTGTTGCGAACCCATCCTTTTACCTCAATTGTTTTATTGTTTAACGTTTTAAACTGTTGATGTAAAGTTTTTACATCCATCACTAACACCTCCGTATAATAAAAAAAGCCCTTTAAATAAAGGGCGAATAATCCGCGGTACCACCTTAATTCCGGCAAAGCCGGCACTAAACCTTTAACGCTGGTTAGGCGGATGGGTCTACTTAATTCTTCCATCGCTCACAGGTGTTCTCCGCTTAACTTTGTAACTTGGCTTTCACCGTCCCAAGCTCGCTAGGTACATCTATTAAACTTTGTCCTGTTCATTGCTTTATATAGTAATCATATCAAATACGTCATTAATGTCAATAAGAAAAAGCAACTTGTCATTATCGCATAAATAAAACCATTGTTTTTTCATGCTATTTGCAATGTTTATTCCTCAGTCTCTTTGTATTTGAATAACCCACTTAATGGTTGATCTTGCACAATATTTAAAATACCTTGTGCCATAAGTGGTGCGATGCTTAACTGTACAATTTTATCTGATTGCTTGTCATCACTAAGTTGGATTGTGTTGGTACAAATCAACTCTTTAATGGAACTTTTATTGATGCGTTCAATGGCTGGACCTGAAAATATTGGATGCGTACAGGCTGCATAAACTTCTTTGGCTCCGGCGGCTTTTAAAGCGCTTGCCGCAGAACAAATCGTTCCTGCTGTATCGATGATATCATCGATGATAATAGCTACTTTATTTTGGACATCTCCTACAATCCCCATGATTTCAACTTCGTTTGCACGCGGTCTTCTTTTATCGATGATAGCGATAGGAGCATTCATGATGTTCCCCATCTCTCGGGCTCTAACAGCACCACCGTGATCTGGAGAAACAATAACAATTTTTTCTTCTTTTAGTTTTTTGTTGAAGTGCTCAACCAAGATTGGCATGGCGACAAAGTTATCGATGGGGATATCAAAGAACCCCTGAATTTGTCCTGCGTGTAAATCCATCGCTAAGACTCTAGTCGCTCCTGCTACTTGGAGTAAGTTTGCTACTAACTTAGCTGAAATCGGTTGCCTTGAAGCGGCTTTTCTATCTTGTCTTGAATAGCCATAATAAGGCATAACAACATTGATGTTTTTTGCTGATGCTCTTTTGAGAGCATCGATCATAATTAACAACTCCATAAGATGTTCATTGACTGGTGACTGGGTTGGTTGTACTACAAAGACATGATGGCCACGAACAGTTTCTTCGATGTTCATACCAATTTCTCCATCTGCAAAGCGAGTCACTTCGCATTTACTCAATGGAATGTTAGCCTGTTTCGATATTTCCTCCGCAAGTTTGCGGTTTGCACTCAATGTAAATAACTTAATTTTATGTCCGTTAAATATAGCCATAAAAACCTCCGCCTTTTTTTAAAAAATCACACACATCTTATTATAAAGTATATATCATAAAAATAAAATGCAACTTGAAAAAAAGTTGCATTTATTTTTACATTCATTTATTAAATTTTATTCTACTTCTTCGATTTTATGATATGCATCAATTACAATGCCTTCAATAAGATTTCTCGTCTCTTGGTTGATCGGATGCGCAACGTCTTTGAATTCGCCATTCGGCATTTTTCTACTTGGCATCGCCACAAAAAGACCATCTTTCCCATCGATAACACGTAATTCATGAACAACAAAACAGTCGTCAATAGTTATGGCAGCAATTGCTTTGAGTCGATTTTCACCATTGAACTTCTTGATTCGAACGTCTGTTATATTCATAATTCCACCCCACATTTTGTGTCCATTTTCCTCTATATGCAAAAATTATAGCATATGTTTTAGGGCTTTTCAAATCTTTTTCGCTTCAAACGGCGTTATTAGTTTATTTTAGTTAAGATAACATTGTTTTCTTCTTGATACTTTTCAATCAGTTCTTGCAGATTTTTCTTTATTTCAGAAAAAACAATAATTGAAGGTCCACTGCCACTCATTAGAGCACCGTCAATATTTTCTTTAAGTAACACTTCCTTCAACGCTTCAACTTGAGGGAATAATTTAAACGTAAACTGTTCAAGTGCGTTGTGTAACTCTCTAACAAAAAGTGTATAGTTTCGATTATAAATCGCATTGCTCATTTTTGTGATTTTAACGTTTTTAACTTTTTCCATATCAACACTTTCATAAATTTGCTTTGTGCTGAGTTGAAGTTTCGGCGTGACAATTAAGACCGGCCATTTACAAGTCTTCTTCAAAAACATTAGCTGTCCGCCTTTTCCTCGCGCAATGCATGGTTTGTTATAAATACAATGTGGTATATCCGAGCCAAAAAGCTCACCAATTTCTGCGAGTTCTTGGTCTTGAAGTTTAAGATTAAAAAGTTTGTTTATCCCTCTTAATGTAGCTGCCGCATCAGCACTTCCACCTGCTAACCCCGCTGAGATTGGAATGCGTTTATCAATATGGATTTTAAGTCCTTTTTTGAGCTTGAATTTATCAATCATATGAACCGCAACTTTATAAACAAGATTATCCTCAGGCTTTTCTGTAATCGGTATGTTGGTTGATAAATCAACGATAGGGTTTTCCTGTAAAGACAATGATACCGTATCATAAAGGTCAATCGGCATCATGATGGTTTCGATATTATGGTAACCATCATCTCTTTTACCTAAAATATCTAAAAATACGTTAATCTTTGCATATGCTTTTTCTTTTAACATAGAATCCCGCCTTCCTACGCCTATTATTTTAACATGTGTTCCACGTGGAACATATTATTTTTCGATGAATTTTGTCTGATAAAAATGGTTTGATAGTTTTATGAATTGTTCTAAGCTAATTGTTTCTGCCCTTGCTTGTGCGTTGATTTTCAAGTCTTCTAAAACATCTAAAACATCTGATTTTTCAATATTTAAACTTGCGTATAAATTATTGACTAAGGTCTTTCTACGCTGACTAAAAGCAGCTTTGATGAAGCTAAAGAAAAATGCTTCTGAAAGGACTTCCCCTTGATATTTATCATGAAAGTCTAGGGTAATGATTGCACTATCAACATTCGGTGCTGGGATGAATACATTTTTGGGAACTTTAAAGGCAAAGTGCGTTTTTGCACGGTATTGCACAGCGATGCTTAAAGCATTGTAATCTTTTGTATGTGTTGACGCAGTAATTCTTTTTGCGACTTCATACTGCATCATGACTACAACTCTTTTGATTTTTTTAGATGTTTCTAAACACTTCATCAGTATCGGGGTTGTAATGTAGTATGGCAAGTTGGCTACGACTGTTACGGCATCAATCTTTGGATCGATTGCAGCGATATCCTTATCGATGTCTCTTTTTAATATATCTGCTTCGATTAAATGAAATCGTTCGTCTTTGAAAGCTGCTTGA
>SKGE01000099.1 GCA_007117625.1 Candidatus Izemoplasma sp.
AGCGGAACAATAAAGATGGTTAAGAATGTTGCATAAATCAACCCACCAATCGCAGTAAGCGCCATCGGCTGCATCAACTCAGCACCTTCTCCAAATCCAATCGCTAACCCTAACAGTGCTAAAATCGTTGTCAGTGCCGTCATAAATATCGGACGCATACGGACTTTACCTGCCTCAATCATCGCCTCTTCTAAACCAAGTCCTCGGGCGCGTAACTGGTTAATATAATCGACAAGAACAATACCATTATTCACCACGACCCCCGCTAAAACAATAAGTCCGATTAAGGCTACAATAGAAACCGGCATACCAAAGATATAAAGAATCATAAATCCACCGGTAAAAGCAAGCGGAATCGTAATCATGATGATGAACGGATAGACCAACGATTGGAACTGACTTGCCATAATCATATACACAAGTAAAATTGCCAACGCACCGACCAACACCAAGGTTTGAATCGCAGCCATGATTTCCTCATTTTCACCTAAAAACTGATAATCATACCCAGCAGGTAGTTCATAGCCCTCTAACACTTCTTCAACGTCAGCCGCAACTAATGTCGCATTAAATCCAGATACAAAGTCAGCGCTAATCGTCAATGATCTTACCCCGTCAATTCTTGTAATCGTAGAAAATCCAGGGACAATCTCGACACTTGCTATTTCCTCAAGTGTTACTTGATCCCCTGTCAAAGGATTAAAGCCTACGACAAAGTTTTCAATCACATTCACCGATGGTAGCTCGACTTGTTTTGTGTCACCTTCTTCAAACACATAAAGACTATAGTTAGAGCCATCAACACGTGCCGTACCGACCGACTGTGTTCCACTGATTTGACCTGCGACCATCATCCAAACCCCTTCAACCGTCAAAGGTTTAATACGACCATCCATAAAGGTCACAAAATCGACATAGCTTGCAGCCGCATCTTTATCAACGGTAATCTTAACCTCGCGCGTCTCACGACCAAAGCCTGGATCAATATCTCTCAGTCCTTCAACAGATTCAAGCAAATCAACAATCTTCTCCGCTTCACTTCGCATGACTTCTAAATCCGTTCCTGAAAGACGAATTTGAATCCCTGATCCTGTAAGCGCAGAAACATCACCTTGTGTTCCACTTACTTCAAAGATTAAATCTTCGTAATCCGTTGCTAATAAATCAAGAATTTCATCACGCAATTCTCCTGTAGACATGACACGGTCATCCCGCATAACAATATTGACATTCGCTCGATCACTTGAAGACCCACCGAACATCATCATCCCACCACCAAGTGAAATACCAATCGTATCAATATCTGAATACTGACGTAAATCTACATATAAATCATCTAAACGGCTGCTGAATACTTCAAAATTCAACGGTTCATCTGGATCCATCTCAACTGAAATACTTAGCGTCCCTTCATCGGTAGCTGGGAAAAACTCAAACCCACGACTCGTAGCAAGTGCAATGGATACCCCAAACAGCAATAAAACACCCGTAATCATAATCACTCTAAACTTAATCAAGCGTTTTAAAACTTTCTCATAGCCTCGCTTCAGACGATCAAAAATCGGAGTTTTATCAAACCTTTTATCGCCATTTTCAGTTTCATTCATAACACGGCTTGCTAAAGCAGGAACCAGTGTTAGCGCAATCATAAGAGATGCTAACAAGCTAAACGTTACTGTCAGCGCAAGCTGATAAAAGATTTCACGAATAAAATCTTCAATAAACATAATTGGTAAAAAGACCCCAATCGTTGTCAGCGTAGATGCAGTGATTGCACCAGCGACTTGGTGGGTTCCATAAAGCGCTGCCTCTTTGCGCGTAGCCCCTTCTTTTTTCATCCGAAAAATATTCTCCATAACAACAATACTGTTATCGACAAGCATCCCAATACCGAGAGCTAACCCCCCGAGTGAAACAATATTAAGCGTAATTCCAGATAAATAAATCAAAACAATCGCAAACAATAAACTGATCGGAATCGCAATCCCAACAATAAATGTCACGCGAAAGTTTCTTAAAAATGCTAGCAAAATAACAATCGCTAAAGCCCCACCCAAAACCAAGTTGGTCGTAACACTACCGGTCGATTGATTAATGTATTCACCTTGATCAATTAACATAATCACATCAAAATCATCATCCGTGTCCATAAACTCTCTCAACACAGCATTCACACCATCGGCAACCTCTGTCGTTGCGAATTCAGAACCTTTCTGAATCGAGATGGTCAACGCATCGATATTATTTACTTTAGAATAGCGTTGTTCATTCGCCGCCACAAAAGAAACATCCGCGACATCAGACAGCATTAAAGTTCCACCAGGAAAAGGTAAATCAATAATGGTTAAATCTTTCATTTCATCTAAGCTATCAACACCATCACCCACACGTACCAAATAGTCAATGCCTTCTAAAGACACAAACCCTGCAGGGAAACCAAAATTTTGCCCCATCAAAATATCACCAATGTAAGCTTTATCTAAAACAAAGTCTTCGTAATCGCCAAGTCCCATCGCATCGTACATCGCACGCACTTGGTCATTAAAGTCCATCGCTTCTAACAATTGATTGAAGTCATCAATGGCTTCACTATCTAAACTTACACGAATCTCTGCTTCATAGGCCCCACTAATATCTAAACTCGCAACTCCAGAGACACGTTCCACTTGTGGGCGTAAATCCGACTCAACCCACTCGGTTAACTCTTGTAAGCTTTTGCCCTCATACGTCACACTAAACGTCATAATTGGTAAAAGATCCGGATTCAAACGAATAATATTCGGATTTCCAGCATCGCTCGGTAAACTATCGCGAACCAACTCTAAGTTTTCACGAAGTTCAACCAAGGCAGAGTCCATATTCGTCGCAGGATTAAATTCAAGCATAATCATCGAGAAGTTTTCAGAAGACATCGATGTTACCTCAATCACATTTGATGTCGTTTGCAAGGTGTTCTCTAAAGGGACAGAAACCTCACTTTCAACTTCATCCGGACTTGCTCCAGGATACGTTGTAATAACCACTGCAAAAGGGATGTTAACATCCGGAAACAAATCCGTCGTTAATCTTGTAAAAGATACAACCCCAAACACACCAACCGCAATAACCACCATAAAAACAGTTACAGCTTTATTTACTGAAAACTGAATCAAATTTTTCATCATATCACCTCAAAATAATTCCGACCGAATGGTCGGTCGGAATTATTATATCATATTAGAATTTATTATTAAAACCTTAAAGCACTATTTTTCAAACACATTTTTCTCAATATCTCCATTCGTTGTGCTTAGCCTAAGACGGTCTAACCTAAAACTCGTATCTTCGTTATAGTACTTAATATCCCCATTACTCGTCCGGCCATCGACACGGTTGAAATAAACATCTTCGATCTCAATACGTCCGTTGCTTGTAACCACGTTTAACGACGATCCTGGACTATCCGATCGGTGCATCATCCGCACTTCAATACGACCGTTACTCGTCTGTACATCAACTTGATCAATTGTTAAACGCTCTAGCAAGACTATACCATTTGATGATTGCGCATTTAACGATTGACTCACAACATTTAAAGCCTCAATACGACCATTTTTTGTATTCACATTAATATCTGTTTCAACAACTAGATTTCTTAATACTACTGTACCATTGCTTGTTTCAATATCTATCCTAGTCGTCTGAACATTTTCAATCGAAACATTCCCATGACGGATGTCTACATCAATCGATTCCATGATCATATCTTCAGGTACTTCAATCACCACGCCTGGACTTTGGAACAACAAATTCCATAGGAAGAATACTGATACCCTTGGACTTGAAGCATTATTTTCTACTGAGATTGTTCGATTGGTTTCATCAATTATAATCGTTACAGGATAATCTTCATTCTCATGAGACACAATCCGGATATCCTCAATATTTGAAGTAACAATCTCGACATAACCATAATCTAGATTTGTAATATCAATCTGCCATGCTAGCTCATTCATAATATCATCAGAAACGGTGAAAACTTCACTTTGCTCTTCAAGTTCACGACCAATCATAGGCATCCCAACGGTAACAAAACTCCCGATTCCACCAACAAACATTCCAATGACTGCTAAAAATGCCAATAAATTTTTCGCGCGAGCTACCGCGGGTCTCTTTCTTAAATAATAGGCGACTCTTAACTGACGAATACGCTTAACAATCTTCGGTCCTTGCTTGATCGAAAAAACGTTAAAATGCCAGCGTAATAACCAAGCCGCAAACCCAACCACCAAATCATAAAGCCAAAGCAAAAGCAAAAACCATAAAATCGTAACGCCCGCATAAGCCAAGACAACAAACAAACTTGATACACTGCTAAATCCAATCACAAACCCAAGCCAACCGCCAGCCAAACCAAATAGTAACCCAAAGAAAACAGGAACTAAAACACTCACGGTAAAGAAATCAAATAATATCAGCCACAGCACATCCCCAAAACCTTAAATCTTTCACTTGATTTGGTTGCGCTTTGTTTACCTTATTCGTGCGATGACCATAGGCTTCCAAAACATTTCGCGCAATATCTGCTGGTGACTCAAGTTCATCAATCACTTCTTGTTCCGTTTTACCTTCATAAAGTACACTTGTCTCAAAACGTTCTTCATAAAACCGTAAGATTTCTTCACGTTCTTCTTTTTCAAGTGGTGCTAACAATGTCTCTAACGTACTTAAAAACTTCTTTTTCATCATAATCCTCCTAAATAATTAAACTGACATCACGGATAAACTTGTCCCACTGATTACGCAATGTCTTATATTGGGTGAGTCCGCTATCTGTAATACGGAAATACTTTCTTGGCGGTCCCCCGCTTGATTCTCGTAAATAAGTTGTCACATAGCCTTCTTTTACAAGCCTTCGCAATATCGGATAAATCGTACTTTCACTTATGCCTAAGACTTTATCAATCGTTTGATATATATCATACCCATAGGCATCTTGGATACTCAAGCGACTTAACACACAAAGGTCCAAAACGCCTTTTTTTAATTG
>SKGE01000094.1 GCA_007117625.1 Candidatus Izemoplasma sp.
AAATTAAACAACCGGCTCCTTTTAGACAAAATCAATCCAAACGATAACACTGTTACTATCGCAGATAAAACCTTTAAAATGACTGACACCAGCTTTCCAACCGTGAACTTTGATAACGACCCATATGCCTTAACCGTCGAAGAACAGGATGTCATTAACCACTTAACCCACTTGTTCAAACACAATGAGATGTTACAAAAACACGTCAAATATCTTTTCCAAAAAGGAAGTATGATTTTAAAGTACAATAATAATCTTTTATTCCACGCAGCGATCCCAATGGAATCTGATGGAACCTTTTCAAGTCAAAACATCGATGGCGTTAGCTATCAAGGAAAGGCCTTGTTTGAACGTCTAGAAAAGAAAATTCGCCATGCCTACTTACATCGCTATAAAAAAGATAATCCAGAAAAAGATTACTTCATGATGCTTTGGCAAGCCCCAAACAGCCCACTCTTCGCCAAAGACGCAATGAAAACCTTTGAACGCTATTTTATCACTGACAAAGCAGCTAGGAGCGAAACCAAAAACCCATACTTTACCTTAAGAATGGAAGACCAACACTTAGACACCATCTTTGAAGCCTTCGACCTTGATAAAAGCCATTCAAAAATTATCAACGGTCATGTCCCGATGGACATCACTAAAGGCGAAGCCGTGATCAATCCAAATAAACGCATCTACAACATCGATGGTGGCATGAGCAAACAGTATGCTTCTGCAACAACGATCGGAGGCTACACCTTAATCAGTGATTCATACGCCTATTACCTCGTCAGTCACGAACGTTTTTCTTCATACACACAACTGATTCATACCGAACGCGATATTGTCTCTGTCACAAGAGACGAAGCGATCAACAACCGTCGCACCTATATCTTTGATACCGACAAAGGTAAAGCACTGAAAAAAGATATCGACGATCTCGCCAAACTGATCGACGCTTACCGCCGCGGTATCATCAAAGAAAACGCCTAAAGAAAGACATCGCTCTTTCTTTTTTTTCGCCCAACAAACACCTCAATCTGACTCACTTTGTAAATCTTATAAAAAAGTGCGTTAGACATGCAAAAAAGAGAAATATACGTTAGACTAAACATGTCGTAAAAAGACTATTATTTTTTTCGTAAAAATTAATTAGAAAAATTATTAATAAGGAGGAATCTTCATGATTCTAACAAGTTTTGATCCCCTAAAAAAAGAACAGTTTCAAGTCTTGGATAAAGACGGAAAAGTGGTCAATAAAGATTATGAACCAAAGATTGACGACGATACACTGATTCACATGTACAAAACGATGTCTTTAGCACGTGTAGCAGATATCAAAGCCTTGCAGTACCAACGTCAAGGTAGAATGCTTACCTTTGCACCGGTGCAAGGTCAAGAAGCAGCACAGATCGGTCCGATGGCCGCCCTCGATAAAAAAGACTGGCTCGTCCCAGCCTTTAGGGAAGCTGCAGCGATGCTTTATAAAGGCGTTACACTAGAACAATCATACCTTTATTGGTACGGGAATGAACGCGGTTCTCAGTTCGACGAAGGTGTCAATGTTTTACCAGTTAACGTACCGATTGGATCACAAATAAACCACGCATCAGGTGTCGCCTATGCCAGCAAAATCCAAAAACAAGACGCGGTTGCGCTTGCCTACATTGGTGATGGTGGAACTTCCCATGGTGAATTTCATGAAGGGATGAACTTTGCGGCGGTTTATAATGCACCGCTAATTACGATTGTACAAAATAACCAATATGCAATATCAACCCCACGTGCAAAACAAACCAAATCAGAAACCATCGCTCAAAAAGCAGTCGCTTATGGTATCCCAGGCATTCAAGTTGACGGAAACGATGTGTTAGCGATGTATGCGGTCGTAAAAGAAGCCCGCGAACGTGCCCTTAAAGGAGACGGTCCGACTTTAATCGAAGCCTTTACGTATCGTTTAGGACCACACACCACAAGTGATGACCCAACAATTTATCGTAAAGATGAAGAAGTTGAAGAATGGAAGACAAAAGATCCACTCATCCGCTTTAGAAAATACTTAACCAACAAAAAACTTTGGAACAAAGACAAAGAAGAAGCACTCCAAGAAGAATATAAAAAATTAGTCAACGATACCTTCAAAAAAGTCGAAGCATCAGGACTTGTTGAGCTTGACGATGTCTTCAAGTACAACTATGCAGAAATGCCAAGAGACTTACAAAAACAAAAAGAAGCATACGAAGCGTATCTAAAAGAAAGCGAGGAGAACTAACATGGCAGAACTAACCTTGCTACAAGCAATAAACAAAGCCTTAGAACAACAAATGGAAAAAGATAAATCAGTTGTCGTGTTCGGAGAAGATGCTGGATTTGAAGGTGGCGTCTTCCGCGTTACGGCAGGTCTTCAAAAGAAATTTGGCGAAGACCGTGTCTTCGATACCCCAATCGCAGAAGCTGCGATTGTCGGTAATGCTATCGGGATGGCAATTAACGGACTAAAACCTGTTGCAGAGATTCAGTTCTCAGGATTTATGTTCCCAGGGTACAACCAAATCGTGACCCACGCTGCACGCATGCGCAACCGTTCCCGCGGTAAATATGGTGTACCAATGGTTGTACGTATGCCTTATGGTGGTGGCCTTCGCGCCCTCGAACATCACTCGGAATCACTCGAGACTCTATTTGCCCATATTCCAGGGTTAAAACTCGTAATTCCTTCAACACCATATGATGCTAAAGGACTTATGATCGCGGCAATTCAAGACCCAGACCCAGTTATTTTCATGGAACCAAAACGTATTTACCGTGCCTTTAAACAAGAAGTGCCTGATCAAGAATATAAAGTTGAAATCGGAAAAGCTAGAGTTGTTAAAAAAGGTGAAGGCATGACTGTCGTTGCCTGGGGTGCAATGATGCGTGAAACCCAAAAAGCACTCAAACGCCTTGAAAAAGAAAATATTGATGTTGAACTGATTGACTTAAGAACGATTGCACCACTCGATTATGATACTGTTTTAGAGTCAGTGAAAAAAACCGGTCGTTTACTTGTTGTAAGCGAGCAAGTAAAAAGTTTAGGAATCGCATCAGAACTCATTACACGCGCGAATGAAGAAGCATTCCTATATCTAGAAGCACCACCGATGCGAGTGACAGGACATGACATTACCGTACCACTACCAAAAGGTGAACACCACCACATGGTCGATGAAAAACGGATTGCTCATACCATCAAAAAACTCGCAAACTATGAAGTTTAAGGAGGATTCCCATGATTGATTTTAAATTTGCAGACATCGGCGAAGGTATCCACGAAGGCGTGATACTGAAATGGATGTTCGAAGAAGGCGATAAAGTTGAAGAAGGCGACACCTTAGTCGTCGTTGAAACTGATAAAGTAAACGCCGAAATTCCTGCGCCAGAATCAGGAATCTTAAAAAAGCGTGGTGCTGAAGTTGGTGAAACCATCCATGTCGGCGAAACCTTAGCCCTCATTGATGACGGTTCTGAAGAAACCAAGGAAGAAGCACCAGGTGAAGCTGAACCAGAAGATTCTGATGAAGAAGCAGAAGAAAAAGCAACGAAAAAAGAAAACAAAGACGATTCAGCAAGCGTCGTCGGCGCGATTGAATCCAGTGACGAAGTCATGGAAGCCAGCAACGAACACGAAGAACAAGAAGTTTCTAAAACTGAAAACACACGTGTTTTAGCTACTCCAGTTGCTCGTAAGATGGCCAAAGACCTTGGCGTAGACTTAGCAAAAGTCAAAGGGACTGGAGAAAACGGACGCATCATGAAATCAAACATTAAAAAAGCCGCAGAAGGAAAACCGAGTGAAGCTAAAGCGCAAGCTCCATCAGCGAAATCTTATGCGATGCCAAAACTTCCAACTGAACGCACCCGTCGTGAAAAAATTACGAAGCTGCGCCAAAGCATTGTCGATGCAATGGACAAATCGAACGCACTCATCCCAGCTACAACCGTCATGGATGAATTTGATGTCACAGAGCTCGTCAAGTTCCGTAAAGATCAAAAAGCAAAAGCGGAAAACTACGACGTAAAACTAACCTACTTACCACTGATTATCAAAGCGATTGTTTTAACGCTTAAAGAATATCCAGTCTTTAACGCAAGCTTTGATCATGAAACTGAAGAAATTGTCTATAAAGATTATTACAATATCGGAATCGCCGTCGATACAGAAAACGGCTTAATTGTTCCAAACATCAAAGATGCTGATCAAAAATCAATCTTTGAACTCGCAAAAACAATCGATTCCCTTGCGAATGCCGCAAGAGATCGTAAAATTCAAATGCAAGATCTCCAAAACACAACATTCTCAATAACCAACTATGGTGCTTTTGGATCAAAACTTGGAACCCCAGTGATTAAACACCCAGAAGTGGCAATTTTAGGTATGGGTGCGATTACCAAAAAACCAGTTGTCATCGACGATGAAATCGTCGTCCGTGACATGTTCCCAGTATCACTCACTATCGACCACCGCATTATTGACGGTGGCGATGCAGGAAGATTCATGGTCAAACTCCGTGAACTCTTAAGCGATCCAATTGCCTTACTCTTAAGTTAGGAGGCTTATAATGGCAAAACATGATATTACCGTAATCGGCGGTGGACCAGGTGGTTACGTCGCTGCAATAAAAGCCGCGCAAAGCGGAAAAAATGTTGCACTGATCGAAAAAGAAGCAATTGGTGGCGTCTGTTTAAACTGGGGATGTATCCCGACCAAAACCCTTCTAAAAAGTGCCAAAGTTTACGACATGATGCAACACAGCAAAGACTACGGCATCACGGTTGATCAAAGCAGCATTAAAGTCGATTTTAAAAGTATGATTAAACGAAAAAACAATATTGTAAAAAAGTTAACCGGTGGGGTTAAATATTTACTCAAACGCAACGGTGTAACCGTATATGATGGATTTGCAGAAGTACAAGAT
>SKGE01000004.1 GCA_007117625.1 Candidatus Izemoplasma sp.
AGTTGATTTTGATGCTAGTTGAAGTCAGAGGCAAAAATGGATTTAAAGTCACTGAAGCTATTGAGAATTATGCAAAAGACAAACTCGAAAAGGTTGAAAAGTATTTCAAAGAAGAACTTGACGCTTTTGTTGTTTGTAAGACCTACAAAGATCACCATCGCGTAGAAGTTACGATACCAACCAAGTTCTACACGATGCGCGCTGAAGTAAAAGAAGAAGATATGTACGCTGCAATCGATATCGCAATTGATAAATTAGAAAGCCAAATTCGTAAAAACAAAACAAAAATAACACGGAGCCTTCAGCGAAAAGAAGGAACCGCCGAAATATTTAATGAAGAAGTTGATTTAGAAGCGTTAGAAAGAGAACTTGTAAAATCTCCAGTCAAACGTAAGAGCATTACATTAGAACAAATGAACACTGATGAAGCCATCACTGCAATGGAAATGTTAGGACACGATTTCTTTATTTATAGAGATGATGAAACGGAAAAAACATGTTTGGTATACTTAAGAGATGATGGCAAATACGCCGTAATCGAAACCCAATAAAATAAATGTGCCTTCGGGCACATTTTTTTATCAATATAGCT
Source organism: Candidatus Izemoplasma sp. (assembly GCA_007117625.1). Taxonomy (GTDB): domain Bacteria; phylum Bacillota_I; class Bacilli_A; order Izemoplasmatales; family Izemoplasmataceae; genus SLQR01. Next base: position 593 of record SKGE01000004.1, read on the forward strand.
AGAAAATACGCAAAAAAGGCTTGGTGATTTTCTTTGGAAAAAGAAGCGCTTTGTGATATTATATTTATGACAAAATGAGGTGGAAGTATGTTAAAAAAATTGTTTGATCCGGGACGTAAAGCGCGCAAGCAACTCGACGCATTTGCAGAACAAGTTATCGCTTTAGCACCGGAGGTTAAAAGACTTACAGATGATCAAATTAAAGAAAAAACGGAGTCATTTAAAGCACGCGTTAAAAATGGTGAAACGTTAGAGGAGATCGCAGTAGAAGCTTTTGCGATCGTACGCGAAGCATCAACGCGAGTTACTGGAATGACACCTTTTAAAGTACAAATCATGGGTGCTATGGTCATCCATCAAGGGAACATCGCAGAAATGAAAACTGGTGAAGGGAAAACCTTGACCGCAGTTATGCCAGCATATTTAAACGCTTTAACCGGTGATGGCGTTCATATCGTAACTGTTAATGAGTACCTAGCAGCACGTGAGGCTGAAGGAGAAATTGGAGAGATATTTCGCTTTTTAGGACTTACTGTGGGGCTAAACAAGCGTGAGATGACAAAAGCAGAAAAGCGTGAAGCCTATAACAGTGATATACTTTACTCAACGAACAATGAGTTAGGTTTTGATTACTTAAGAGATCACATGGTAATCTATAAAGAAGAAATGGTTCAAAGACCCCTCAGCTTTGCTATTATTGATGAGGTCGATTCAATTTTAATCGATGAAGCACGTACCCCCTTAATTATCTCCGGTGGTGCTAAGAGCACGGCAAATTTATATTTACAAGCGCAGGCCTTTGCCCGCTCCTTGACTGAAGATGATTACGATATTGACATCAAAGGAAAATCAGTTTCGCTAACCGCAGACGGGATTGCGAAAGCGGAGCGTTACTTTTCAGTTGACAACTTATATGATTTAGATCACGTAAGTCTGTTGCACCATATCAATAATGCCGTTAAAGCAAACTTTACGATGGAAAATGATGTCGATTATGTGGTACAAGATAACGCCGTTGTGATTGTCGATCAGTTTACAGGACGTTTGATGCACGGACGCCAGTTTAGTGAAGGGTTACACCAAGCGCTAGAAGCAAAAGAAGGTGTTGAGATTAAAAAAGAAACCTCAACCCTCGCAACGATTACCTTTCAAAACTTCTTTAGAATGTACAGTAAACTTTCAGGAATGACCGGAACAGCGAAAACAGAGGAAGAAGAATTTAGAAATATTTATAACATGCTCGTCATTGAAATCCCTACGAATGAACCCGTGATTCGTGAGGATGCTAACGATGTGATATTTGCGACAATGAAAGCGAAGTATAACGCCATCGCAGATGAAATCAAAGCTCGTAACGAAATCGGACAACCGATTCTTGTTGGGACAATTTCAATTGAAAGCAGTGAACTCTTAAGCAAACTCTTAAAACGACGTGGCGTAAGACACGAAGTCTTAAACGCGAAACAACATGAGCGTGAGGCACAAATCATCGAAGATGCTGGTAAAAAAGGCTCAGTCACCATCGCAACGAATATGGCAGGTCGTGGAACCGACATTAAATTAGGCGAAGGTGTTCGTGAAGTTGGTGGACTCGCAGTCATCGGAACAGAGCGTCATGAGTCACGCCGGATCGATAATCAGCTTCGCGGACGTAGTGGTCGACAAGGGGATCCGGGATTCTCTAGGTTTTTCCTATCAGCAGATGATGATTTACTAAAACGTTTTGGTGGAGACAGCTTCAAAAAACGTATTGAAATGCTTACGAGAAGTAAGGGTGAAGATTCTGAAAAGCCAATTGATTATGGTATTTTCTCACGCTTTATAAAACGAGCTCAAAAACAAATTGAAGGAAACAACTTTGACCGCCGTAAAACGGTTTTACAATATGACGAGGTCTTAAGAAAACAGCGCGAAATTATTTACCAACAACGGCGTGACATTTTATTAAAAGAAAGTGTTACAGATATTGGCGAATCTATTGTTCATCGCCATATTGAGCGCATGGTTGATCAACATGTCGATTTTGATAAGAAAAAACCTATCGTTGAAGTGGATCGTTTGTTCGATACACTAAATGGGAACGTGTTCCATATCGATGCTCTCAAAAAATCCGACTTTAAACAAGATCCTGAGGCTATGAAAGCATATTTGCACGATGCCATTGATCACCAGTTATCACAAAAAAGAAAATCGTTTGGAGAAGAGAAGTATAACGAATTCTTCAAAGCGATGATGCTTCGTGTCGTCGATACTTTTTGGGTTCAACACATCGATCAAATGAGTGAGTTAAGACAAAGCATTTCACTGCGTTCATATGCGCAACAAAACCCACTTCGAGAATATCAAGAAGTTGGATATACGATGTTTGAAGAGATGATTGTATCGATTGAAAACGATGTTACACGCTACGCTCTACGCGCTGTCATACGCGATCAAGTGAAGCGAGTTCAAGTCGCAAAACCGACTGCGACCCACTCAGGGAAAGATGCTCCAGAAAAACGAAAACCACGCCGCTCAACTAAAGTTGGACGTAACGATCCATGTCCATGCGGTAGCGGAAAGAAATATAAGCACTGCCACGGGCGGTAATCCATAGACTCAAGAACTTTCTTGAGTCTTTGTGCTATTCATACTAATGTAAAGGACGAACTTTTATGGAACGATCAGAACTCCAACAAAAAATACAAAATTACGAAAAAACCCTTCACGAGCTGAAAGGTCTTTTAGATTTAGAAAATCTCACAAAACAAATCGCAACCATCGAACAAAAAACCTACGAACAAGGGTTTTGGGACAATCATGAAACAGCCAATAAAACGATTGCAGATTTAAAGATTTTAAAGCATAAAGTCGCCAGCTATGAAGCGTTGAATGATTTGCTTGAAAACTTAAAGCTTTCAGATGAGTTATTAGAAATTGGTGAGACAGTTGATACGCTTGATCAAGATGTTAATCAGTTTGAAAAAAAGCTCGAAAAGTTTGAAACAAGTCTTTACTTATCTGAATCTTATGATCCACTTTCAGCGATTATCGAAATCCATCCAGGGGCTGGAGGAACGGAATCACAAGATTGGGCGCATATGCTTTACCGAATGGTAACCCGCTACGCTGAACAACAAGGATTCTCAATTGAACTTCTAGATTATCAAGATGGTGGTGAAGCTGGTATTAAGAGCGTCACTTTTACGGTCAATGGACCGTATGCTTTTGGGTATCTTAAAGCGGAAGCAGGGGTTCATCGTTTAGTACGTATTTCCCCTTTTGATGCATCGGGACGGCGTCATACCTCGTTTGCAAGTATTAATACGATTCCTCAAATAGACGATACCATTGATGTAGAAGTCCAAGAATCAGACTTGAAAATTGATACTTACCGATCAAGCGGTGCTGGAGGACAAAGCGTTAATACTACGGATTCTGCAGTTCGTATTACGCACTTGCCAACAAAGCTTACGGTGACGTGTCAAAATGAACGTTCTCAAATAAAAAATCGAGCAAAAGCGATGCAAATACTGAAAGGGAAACTATATCAGCTCGAATTACAAAAGCAACAAGAAACCCTAAACAGCATGAAGAATATTGGTTTAAGCAACGCTTTTGGTTCGCAGATTCGGTCTTATGTCATGCATCCTTATTCGATGGTTAAAGATCATCGTACCAATATTGAAACTGGAAACGTCCAAAAAGTTTTGGACGGTGATTTAGACCGGTTCATTTCAGCCTACCTTAAACAACTTGCCAAAGGAGAAGTACACGATGAAAGCACTTAATACGATAACGCATACAAAACGGTATTCGATGATAACCTTAGGAATTTTCTTAATGGTTGCTGGATTTTATTACTTCATCGCTCCATTCAACCTTGTTATTGGAGGTGTGAGTGGGGTAGGTTTACTTTTTCATGAACTCTTAAGCGTACCGATTTGGTTGGTCGTTTTAGTGCTTAATATTGTATTACTAATGCTTGGCTGGGTATTTTTAGGATGGAAATCATTTTACCGAAGTATTTATGGCTCAATTGTTTTTCCAGTGATTCTATTCTTTTTTGAAACGTTCTCACCATTACTTGATCTGCCTGATGATCCTATCATTGCAGTTGCATTTGGCGGATTCTTAATGGGTGTAGGGTTTGGCTATGTCATCCGTTTTGGTGGAACGAGTGGCGGCACCGATATTCCGATTAAGATTCTCAATAAAAAATTAAAACTCCCGTTAAGTGTTTCAATTTATGCAGTTGATGGCGTGATTATTCTCTCTGGGATGTTTGTTTTCTACGCTGAAAACGGTATTGCTGGAGGTTTATATGCAATTTTAACGGTCGTGATTGCTGGTAAAGTTGCAGATATGGTTGTGATTGGTAACAATGCTTTAAGATCGGTTCAAATCATCACCGATAAACCTCAAGAAATTAAAGATTTAATCTTTCAATCGATTGAAAGAGGGGTAAGTTTGGTTCCTATTTCTGGAGGTTATTCAAACCATCCCAAAACAATGCTGGTTACGGTTATTACCAAAGGAGAGTATTACACGATTCGCAACATTATTGCAGAGGTTGACCCAAAAGCATTTGTTTTCGCAAACCCAGCAAGTGAAATACAAGGCGACTTTGCATCACGCATGGAGGATGAATAATGATGGAACAAGGACAAGAAAATAAAAAGCGAAGAATCCCACAGCGCATTGTGACAATTGTTTTATTCGTCGCAAGTATTTTTACCGCATTTATGATAGGCCTTTATCGCATGCCGCCAACGGCTGATTACGACAATAGTACCTTTAATGAAGTGTTTAATAGTTTGTACAACCAGCACTTTTCACAACCCTCTGAATCGCAACTTTGGGAAGGTGCAATTCAAGGGATGATTGATAGCTTAGATGATCCTTTCACCATCTATCGAGATGCTGAAGCATTTGAAGCTTATCAAGAAAGCCAACAAGAAGGATTTGTTGGAATCGGTGTCAGTGTCTTAAACGTTGAAGAAACTGTTGTTATTACAGACGTTTTCCCAGAGTCACCTGCTGAAGAGGCAGGGCTGATGATCGGAGATATTATCACCCATGTTGATGGGGTTGACTTTACCGACCGAACGTTTTTTGAAACTGTCAGTCAGATTCGAGGTGAGGTTGGTTCAACGGTTGAGGTTGGAGTCTATCGTCCTGGTTTAGGAGAAACCATCACGTTTACGATGACGCGCAAGGAAATCGACTTTCCATCAGTGGTTGGAAAATGGTTAGACGATGATATAGCATTGATTGAATTACGTTCTTTTAACCAAGATACGGCAGACTTGTTTAAGTCGATTTTGGAAGACTTTGAAGCAGCCGGTATGAACGGGTTAGTGATTGATGTTCGCAACAATGGTGGTGGGTTTTTAACAACCCTAGTTGATATATTGGATGAATTTTTAGAAAAAGATGATATGCCACTATTTAGCCGTGAGGTTTGGAATAATCGAACCATGTTTAGAGATGTTGAGTATGGAGATGGAAGCGGAATGAAACCATATCCGATCAGCATTGTTGTGAATCAGTTTAGTGCTAGTGCCTCTGAAGTTTTTGCGGCCGCAATGCATGAAAAAGGTGGCTATGATATTTTTGGTGTAACGACGTATGGTAAAGGCACCCATCAGACTGGAAGACGTTTAGAATCAAGGTCTGACCATTTCTTAACTATCACCACAGGGATTTGGCTTACGAGTGAAGGTCATTGGATTGATCGTGCTTCCGATACACCAGGGTTTGAACCAAACCATTACGTGACTGAAAGTGATGCCTTCACGATGCCGTTGATTTATCTTCGAAGCGATGAAACTTATCAGTTTGATATGGTACATGATAAAATCGAACTCGCTCAAAAGATTTTAAATCTTCTGGGGTATGATATTCGTGAAGATGGCTATTTTGATATATTGACAGAAAATGCAATGAAAACCTTCCAAACCGAACAAGGTTTAACTGATTCTGGTGAGCTGAACAATGAAACGGCAAACGCCTTATCAAACTTCTTACTAGAGTACCGCGACGATATCAACAACGATGTACAGCTACAAGCTGCACTAAACTTTATTAAGGATCAGCTCAATGATTAAAGTTGTGAATCTAAAACCGAAGAGTAAAACTCAGTTTGAAGTAGAGGTTGAAGACAAAGAGACTAAAACCTTGACTGTCCATCAAGAAACCGTTATCCAATACAAGCTTTTGCAACTTCCTGAGTTTTCGGAGAAAGCTTGGCGTAAACTGCTTGAAGATGACCGTTTTAACCAAGCTTATGCGCTCGCCTTATCAAAGTTGAGCTATAAATCGTATACCCCAAAAAAATTATCTGAAACACTTTCTTCAGCAAAAGTGCCATCATCAGTTCAAGTACGTGTCATTGAAGCGCTTAAAAAAGCAAAATATATTGACGAGAAAAAACAACTTGAGATGTTCGTCGATGATTTTTTAGCATTTCAAGACAAAGGCCCTAAAGCATTAGAAGAAAAGCTATATAACGATGGTTTTAGTAAAGCCTTAGTGCTAGAAGCACTGGCTAGTTATACAGAAACCATTGAAACGAAAAAGTGTTTAAGTTTTTTAGAAAAAACATTAAAAATAATGAAACCAATGCCCAAGCAAGCTTTAAAGCAAAAATTATTTCAAAAAGCTTATCAAAGAGGCTTTTCTCAACAAGTCATTGAATCAACTACAACAGCTGTACTAAAAAGTAACGCAGCGATTGATGAAACAGAACTTCTTTTGCAATCGCTTGATCGCTATATAAAAAAGTATGATGTTAAGGACCACAAAGAAAAGCAAAAACTGATTGCTGCACTATTGCGTCAAGGCTATCAGTATGAAACGATTAAAAAAGCCATAGAAAAGAGGGGATTTGATGAAGAAGTTTGATAGTGATACCTTGTATTATTTCCACCAAGGAGAGTTGGTCGATGCTTATCAACATTTTGGTGCACATTTAGTTAAAAACAACCAAGGTGAAGTTCAAGGAACACGATTTACCGTCTATGCACCCCATGCAAAAGCGGTCAGTGTAATTGGTGAGTTTAACGATTATCAAGCCTGGATTCACCAACTCACAAAAATTGATTCAGCAGGTATTTGGCGGATTGAAATCCCAGAAAACTTGGAGTGGAAATCCTATAAATACCACATTGAAACATATGACGGTCGAACCCTTTATAAAAGCGACCCATATGCCTTTTTCAGTGCTGAACGACCTGATACCGTTTCGAAAGTTTACGATATCGATGGCTATGAATGGCATGATGAATCCTATTACCAAAATGTTCAAGCACCGTATACACGCCCAGTCAATATTTATGAAGTGCATCTCGGATCTTGGATGCAAAAACCAGATGGTAGTTTTCATACCTACAGTGAGCTTGTCGATTTATTAATTCCTTATGCAAAAGAACACGGGTATACCCATATTGAAGTTTTACCAGTGGTTGAGCATCCGCTCGATCAGTCATGGGGATACCAAGGCACGGGATACTATAGTGCAACGGCACGCTACGGTGTACCGAAAGACTTTATGTACTTCATCGATAAATGTCACCAAGAAGGGCTCGGCGTTATTTTAGACTGGGTTCCTGGACATATTTGTAAAGATGCCCATGGGCTTTACATGTTTGATGGGCAACCACTCTATGAATACCGCGATCCATTCATTCGTGAAAACGTTGGTTGGGGTACCGCAAACTTAGATTTAGGACGCCATGAGACACGTAGTTTTTTGATTTCGAACGCGTTGTTTTGGATGAAGTATTTTCATGTTGATGGCTTCCGCGTAGATGCTGTTTCAAATATCATCTATTATTTAGGCAACTCGCAACATGGTGTGAATGAAGGTGGCATTGATTTCTTGCGAAAACTTTCACATCGGGTGTTCGCGGAAAATGACAAAGCGTTGTTGATTGCAGAAGATTCCACTGCTTATCCAAAAGTTACCCATCCAGTAGAACATGGAGGCTTAGGGTTTAACTACAAATGGAATATGGGATGGATGAACGATACTTTGAAGTATTTCGCGAAAGATCCCATCCACCGAAAATACCATCATAGCGAGCTTACGTTCTCACTGCATTATGCTTTTTTTGAAAACTTTGTTTTGCCGCTTTCGCACGATGAATTTGTGCACACAAAGCGTGCACTCGTAGATAAAATGCCGGGTGATTACTGGCAAAAGTTTGCAAATGCTCGCGCCTATTTAGGTTATTTCTATACACATCCTGGAAAAAAATTACTCTTTATGGGACAAGAGTTTGGTCAAATGCATGAATGGAAAGACTATACAGAACTTGACTGGCACCTTTTAAAGTACCCGATGCACGATGCTTTCCATCGCTTCAATCGCGATTTTAAGTGGTTGGTACAGCAAGAAAAAGCATTGCATGAAAAAGATCATGACCCAGATGGTTTTGCATGGATTGATGCCGATAACAACGAACAAAGCGTCATCAGTTATGTACGCTTTGCAGAAAATCGCAACAATCACTTAGTCATCGTTTTAAACTTAACCCCAAACGTACACCACCATTTCGAGATTGGTGTGCCAATGCCAGGAAAATATATAGAGATCCTTAATAGTGATGCAGCGAAGTATGGCGGTTCCAATATTTATAATGGGTTACCGCTAAATACGATTAACGAAGGCCGTCACGGCTATGAGCAAAAAATAGCACTAACCTTATCGCCTTTGAGTGTCACGGTTTTAAAATGGAGTGATTAGATGAAAAAACGCGTTGTCGCCATGGTTTTAGTGGGCGGAAGAGGTACCCGGTTAGGAGACATCACAAAACATACGGCAAAACCTGCGGTGAGCTTTGGAGGAAAATACAAACTCATCGATTTTGTCTTGAGTAATTTAACCCATGCCTCGATTGATACGGTCGGAATTGTGACTCAGTACGAACCGCATGCTTTAATGCAATACATCCAACGCGGTAGTAGCTGGGACTTAGATCTCTCGGACGGTGGGGTCCACTTTTTAACCCCGTATACAAGCCATGAAGGTGAAAAATGGCAAAGTGGTACCGCGCATGCTATCCAGCAACACATCCATTTTGTGAAAAGTTATCGCCCAGAACATGTCTTAATTTTATCGGGAGATCATGTGTATAAAATGGATTATACGAAGCTGATTGCACATCATGAGAAAAACGGAGCTGATATTACTGTCGCAGTTTTCAAACCAACCGATGATTTATCTCGTTATGGAGTGATGAGTGTTAATCAAGAGGGCGCTATCATCGACTTCGAAGAGAAGCCAACCCAACCTAAAAGCAACTTAGCATCGATGGGAATATATGTCTTTAAAACTGAAATCCTCGAACGCATTTTAGGAGACGACTGTTTTGAAGAAAATGACTTCGGTCGAGATATTATACCGAAAGCGTTGCGAGAAAACTATCGTGTCTTTAGCTACTTTTTTGAAGGCTATTTCCGTGACGTTGGAACAGTTGAAAGTTTATTTGAAGCGAACATGGATTTAATCGACCACCCAGAGTATCTCGATATTCATAACTATGATGATTTACCTATTTTTACGAAAACAGAGGACTTGCCACCGCATCATAACATTGCTTCAAATGCTGTGAAAAAGAGTTTGATCAGTGATGGCTCACTGATCATGGGAAAAGTAGAACGCTCAATCATATCAAGTGGCGTTTTGATTAAAAGTGACGCGTTTATTCACAACTCAATTATTTACTCAAATGTAAAAATCGGGGAGCATAGTGAACTTAAAAACTGTATTGTTTTGGAAGGAACGGTTATTTTACCTCGGACCAAACTTGTCTTTGAACAACCGACGATTATCGACAATGCCTTTTTATGGAAGATGGGTGATGCTAAATGAACCGTTTGTTTGCCGTGATTGATGCGACGTCAAAAGCGCAACTTGGAATTTTATCAATTCATCGTATGCCAGGGGCACTACCGTTTGGTGGAAAATACCGCCTGATTGATTTTACCTTGTCGAACATGAAACATGCAGGCGTTAAAAACGTTGCGATTTTTCCCTACGGAAACTATCGCTCGTTACAAGATCATGTTGGAAGTGGAAAGCGTTGGGACTTAGACAGAAGACAGGATGGATTGTTTATTTTACCGCCTAAAAACATTCAATCCGCCACGCAAGATATGATTACCTTTCAACGGATGCATGAACACAAAGAACATTTTCACCGAAGTAAGCAGCCTTATGTTGTGATTACCCAAGCAAACATCGTTTGGAATATTGACTTTAATGAAGCTTTGGACCATCACATAGAATCACAAGCTGACATCACCGAAATCGTGACAGAACGCGCGCGCATTAAAACCTATATTCTGTCCAAAGAAAAGTTGTTAGAGTATATCATCAATTATGATACAATTCCCTATAAAACCATCCAAGAAGTCTTTATCAGTGCACCATCAATTTCAACGAATACATATTATCATAAAGGCTATTCGAGATATATTTTTGATACTTATAACTATATGAAAGCAAATCTAGACATGTTACGGTTTGATCGAGGGAGACAAGTCTTTTTAGAAGCTAGGCCGGTGCTATCAAAAGAAAAAACGGCGCCACCAGTACGTTACGAAGCATCAGCAGATGTTCACAACAGTCTTATCGCTAGTGGTAGCATTATCAATGGTCGCGTCATCAACAGCGTGATCGGTCGCGACGTCCTTATTAAAAAAGGGGCGATTGTGGAAAACAGTGTACTAATGAATAATGCTGTCGTTGAAGAAGATGCACATATAACCTATGCGATTTTAGATAAAAGTACAGTTATTAGAAAACATACCGTTTTAGAAGGAACGTTGCAAGACCCATATGTTACGCAAAAATATCAACTCGTAACGGAACAAACACACATACATGTGTTGCAAGTTGCCAGTGAAATGACACCGTTTATAAAAACTGGTGGGTTAGCCGATGTACTTGGAGGTTTAACCGAACATCTTGTCAAGCTAGGGATCAAAGTTTCTGTGATTTTACCGCTTTACAAACAGGTTCGAAAAAACTTTGAAGAGTCGCTAAAAAAAGTTTTCACCCAAGAAGTTGTTTACGATCAGGAAACCTATCAGATTACCGTTCACAGTTTAGAATATAAAGGTGCCACGATCTATTTTGTTGAACACTTTAAATATTTTTCTAGAGATGAAATATATGGGTACAAAGACGACTGTGATCGTTTTGCGTTTTTTAATAAATGCGTTGTAGAAATGCTCGAGCATCTCGACAACTTCAATCTTATGCACTTACACGATTGGCATACAGGACTTATTCCTTTAATTCTCAATGAAAAAAATATTGATTTAAAGACTTTGTTAACCCTTCATAACATTGATTACCAAGGGGTTTGCAATAAGGAAACCTTGACACGATTAGGATTAACGCATACAATAGTGCAGGATAAAGAACTCAATTTTTTAAAAACTGGAATCCTGAATGCGACGAAACTTTCAACAGTTTCGGAAACCTATCGCGATGAGCTTCGATATGATTATTACGGTAAGAATTTAACAGAGAGTTTATTGCGACGTGAACGTGATTTCTTTGGCGTCTTAAATGGTATTTCGAACAAGCAGAGTCCTGCTCAAGATAAAGTTATCGTGTCACAGTATTCAACCAAGCACCCAGAAGGAAAACTCGAGAATAAACGCTATTTACAGCAAGAGATGGGATTAGAGAAAGACGATAACGCTTTTTTAATCGGATCTGTCACCCGGATTACTGAACAAAAAGGTTTTGAGATTATTATCCCTGCACTCGAACGTTTATTTGAGCAACATCAAGATGTGCAGTACATCTTACTAGGTCAAGGTGATGCGAATTTTGTGAATGGTCTAAGAAGCCTTGAATCAAAATATCCGAATAGAATTAAACTGAACATCGGATATGATTCTGCCAATCCAAATCATATTTATGCAGGCTGTGACGTATTCTTAATGCCTTCACGCGTAGAGCCATGTGGATTAGGTCAAATGATTGCCATGCGTTATGGAACCGTACCAGTCGTACGCCAAACAGGTGGCCTTGCAGATACTGTTCGCGGCTATGACCCCGTCACCAATCGCGGCACAGGATTTAGTTTTTTCAACTACGATATTGATTCTTTAGAACACACTTTAAAAGAAGCCTATCATGTGTATAAAACCAATCCAACCATATGGAAAAAGTTGATTCGCAGAGACATGGAAAGTGATTTCAGTTTACTAAGACAAGCTAATAAAATGTTTGAACTTTACCGTTTAACCATCGGTAATTAATAGATAAAAAAGGAGTTTTACAATGAACATATTTAAAGATACCAAGACATTTAAAAGACACTATAAAGCGCGTGTTGAAAACCTTTATGCTAAACCGTTTAAAGATAGTACTGTGCGTGAACAATATCACGCTTTAGGCAGTTTGGTATTTGAAGATTTGAGCAAGCGTTGGAAACAAAGCAAAAAAGTCTACAAAGACCAATCACCGAAAACCGTCCATTATTTCTCGATGGAGTTTTTGATGGGGCGACTAATCACGAATAATATCATGAACTTAGGGTTACGTGACGTCATTGAAGAAGGCTTGAATGAACTTAAACTTGATTTAAACACGATTGAGCACTATGAAGTTGATGCGGCACTTGGTAATGGCGGTTTAGGTCGTTTAGCCGCATGTTTTTTGGATTCACTTGCTTCACTTGGATTGCCAGGTCATGGGAATGGTATTCGATACCGTTATGGTCTTTTTGAGCAAGGGATTCAAGATGGATACCAAGTTGAAAAACCGGATGATTGGTTAAAAGAACAATACGTTTGGGAAGTTCGTGCAGAAGAAGCCGCTGTTGATATTCCATTTGGAGGATATACGTACTTTGATAATGGAAAAGCTGTCTATGTCCCAGACGAATACATCAAAGCTGTGCCATATGATGTACCAATTGTAGGAAATGCCAACGAAACCGTAAACTATTTAAGACTATGGAACGCTGAACCTACTAGCGTTTATCCAAAAGATGTTCACGCCTTTGAATATGATCAAGAAATCCGCCGTATTAGTGGATTCTTATATCCAGATGATACGACTAAAGAAGGTAAAACCTTACGCATTAAACAACAGTATTTCTTTAGCGCCGCAGGGGTTCGAAGTTTGCTTCAAGAACACTATAATCAATATAAAACATTTGATAACTTACCGGAGAAAAAAGTTTTCCAAATCAATGATACCCATCCATCGCTGATCATTCCAGAAATGATGCGTATTTTTCTTGATGAGCATCGTTTAGACTGGGATAAAGCATGGGATATTACGACACAAACTTGCGCATATACCAACCATACCATTTTAGCGGAAGCACTAGAGCGCTGGCCAGTCAGCATTTTACAGCCGGTACTTCCAAGGATCTATCAAATCATTGAAGAAATCAACAAACGTTACTGTCATATGCTTATCGAGCGCTTTAACGGAGACCAAGAAACCGTTAGACGTTTGGCGATTATTGCGGATCAAGAAATCCGTATGGCTCACATGGCAATCGTTGGATCTTTCAGTGTAAATGGTGTTGCAGCGCTGCATACTAACATCATTAAAACCATCGAAATGAAAGATTTCCATGAAATGTATCCAGGGAAATACAACAACAAAACAAATGGGATTACCCATCGCCGTTGGTTAAAGCATATCAATAAAGACTTATCTGAGATTTTAGATGGTGTCAGTGATAACTGGATTTTCGAACCAAACGAGCTAGAGAAGCTTTTACCAAAAGCAAAAGATAAAGCGACTCAAGAAGCGGTCGCAAAAATGAAGTATGATAAAAAAGTTGCATTAGCAGAACGCATCAAAGCAGAACAAGGTGTTGAACTAGACCCTAACAGCATTTTTGATGTTCAAGTTAAAAGAATGCATGAGTATAAACGCCAGTTAATGAATGCGTTACACATCATGATGGTTTACAACCGCTTAAAAACAGATCCGTTGTACAAAGAAAACTATCATCCACACAGCTTTATCTTCGGAGCAAAAGCTGCTTCAGGCTATTGGTTTGCAAAGAAAATCATCAAGTTGATCAATACGATTGCGGATAAAGTTAATAATGACCCAGATACAAAAGACTATCTCAAAGTTGTCTTCGTTGAAAACTACAACGTTACCTATGCCGAGCAAATCATTCCAGCATGTGATTTATCCGAACAAATTTCGCTTGCTACTAAAGAAGCAAGCGGGACAGGGAACATGAAGTTTATGATGAATGGTGCGATCACGATTGGGACACTCGATGGTGCAAATGTTGAAATTGCTGACCTCGTCGGGGAAGAAAATATCGTTATTTTTGGAATGACGAGTGAAACCGTCAATGAAAGAAAACACACCAATGACTACAACCCTCTTGATGTCTACCAAAACAATCCGGAAATTAAAACCGTTATTGATCAGTTAACAAACGGATTCTTTGGAAATGTTGACCGTGATGAGTTTAAAGAAATCAGAGATAAGCTGTTAGGTCGCGATGAATATTATGTACTTGAAGATTTATCTTCGTATCAAGAAGCTCATGCATTAGCGAATGATTTATATAAAGACCAAGCCCGTTGGTGGGAAATGGCGATTGTTAATATTGCGAAGAGTGGATTCTTCTCTAGTGATCGTACGATTGGCCAATATGCCGATGAGATTTGGAAGATTAAACCTGTTAAAAAGTGAGTGTTCTATTTGAAATAATAACGAATAATCGGTACTATGTTCTTGTATGAAAATATTGGAGGTATCGTATGAAATACGAAAATGATTTTTATGTAACAGCTGCAAAAGTTGGAAAACAAGCACCAAGATTTGAAATGGAAGCCGTTTTACCAGAAGGTAGAGATTTAGATCGTTTTGGTAAAGTTAATTTAGATGCGTTACTAAATGATGGAAAATGGGTCGTACTTTATTTCTATCCGCTCGATTTTACATTCGTGTGCCCTACCGAAATCCAGCGCTTTAATGAACTCAATAAGAAGTTTGAAGATAAAGGGGCAAAACTTATTGCTGTTTCAACCGATTCATTATTTAGCCATCTTGCTTGGCAAGAGGGTTCGTTAGGGAAACTCAATCATTACCATGCAAGTGATTCAAACCACACAGTAAGTGAAGCCTATGGAGTTTTAGATGAAGACAAAGGTGTGTCTTGGCGTGGAACGTTTATTATTGCGCCAAACGGGATTTTGAAAGCGGCCCATGTAAACCATGGTGAAGGTGGGCGTAACGTTGATGAAATCTTACGCACCCTTGAGGTATTCCAAAACGAAATCGCTGGAAAGCTTGTGCCTTGTGGATGGCAACCAGGAAAGCAGTTTGTTTCTACAAATGACAAAGATAAGAAGTAACGAAAAGCTGACAAACGTCAGCTTTTTTTATGTGATTTTTAAGAGTTTGTATTATTTAGAAAAACTGATTCGTTGTTGAAAATACGTTATCAATAAGTTATAATACAAATGTTTGATTAAAGTTACATATAATATATGAAAGGATGTATGCTCGTGAATAAAGACTATCAGGTGTGGCTGAATCATCCGAAATTAGACAAAGATTTAAAAACGATTTTAATGAACATGTCTGATGAAGCAATTCAAGACGCGTTTTACAAACCACTTGCGTTTGGAACGGGTGGTATGCGCGGCGTTATGGGACCTGGGACGAATCGCATGAACGTCCATACCTTGCAAAAAGCCGCCTATGGATTTGGGAAGTATTTATCAGAACAGTCGGATGCGCCAGATAAAACGGTCGCGATTGCTTACGACAACCGCGAAAACAGTGCTTTATTTGCAAAAACATGTGTTGAAGTTTTAGCGAGTTTTGGTATTAAATCTTACTTATTTGAAGCTTTAAGACCTACGCCATTACTGTCGTTTGCGGTTCGAGAAACTGCATCTTGTGGTGGTATCGTTATTACTGCATCACACAACCCTCCGAAATACAATGGCTTCAAAATATATGATGCTGACGGTTGTCAGCTTGTTCCTAAGTATGCCGATCGTGTCGTCGAACATGTCAATGCAATTGAAGACATATTCTCGATTCCTAAGCTTGACTATGAAAAAGCAGAAAAGCAAGGATTGGTTGAACTATTAAGCCGTGCGATGGATAATAGTTATTTAGATGCTATTAAAACCGTTCAGTTTCAACCCGAGGCGAAAAAACAGGTGAAAATTGTTTTTACACCGTTACACGGCGCGAGTCGAGAGATTGGCTTGAGAAGCTTAACTGAACTTGGTTACGAGGTTATAGCCGTTGAGGAACAAATGATTGCTGATCCAACGTTTAAAACAGTAGAATCGCCGAATCCTGAAGATGTGAAAGCTTTTGAGTACGCGGTAAAATATGGGAAACAAGAAAAGGCTGATCTGTTAATTGCAACAGACCCAGATGGTGATCGCTTAGGTATTGCTGTGTTACATAATGGTAAGTACGAGTACTTAAACGGTAATCAAACCGGTGCACTCTTTATAGAATATATTCTAGAATCGCTTAAGGCCTCAGGAAAGATGCCCGAACATGGTGTAATATATAATACAGTTGTGACCAGTGATTTTGGAGCGGCGATTGCAAAAACATATGGTGTTCGCGTTCAATCGACGCTTACAGGGTTTAAGTTTATCGGTGAACAAATGAAGTTGCTTGAGGATACTAAAGAGCAATTCATTATGGGGTACGAAGAAAGTTATGGCTATGTTATCAAAGATTTTGTTCGCGATAAAGATGCGATTCAAGCGATGGTGTTGGCAACGGAAATCGCCAATCAACTCAAAGCTAGAAATGCAACTTTAATCGATTACTTACATGAGCTTTACGAAAAATATGGAACCTATCGAGAAAAACTTGTAAATATCAATTTAGAAGGCGAAACTGGCGAAAAAGCGATAGAGCGTATTATGGAGTATTTTAGAACGACTTGGTTCGATACGTTTGAAGGTGCGAAAGTCGTTATTAAAGAAGACTATCAAAGAAGTATTCGCTATGAGGATGGTCACGAGCACATTATGGATTACCCAAAGTCGAATGTCATTAAATATATCCTAGAAGATGATGCATGGTTTGTACTCCGTCCGAGTGGTACCGAACCAAAGCTTAAGATCTACATCGCAAAAAAAGCGCCGGGCATCGAAGCTGCAGAACAGCATATTAATAGATTAAAAACCCGTTTGATGGAAACCATCGAAACGTTGAAGACAGATGAAAATGAGGATGTGAATACATGATAGCTAAAACAAAAAGAGTTAGCGATTATAAGCAGTTGAACAAAGAACTACCAACCTTGCGTTATGTAGACCCAGAATATGTTTACATCAATCTCACAACGAACCGCTGTGAAGAGTATCGCCTTGATGTGAAAAAAGGAGACTATGTAAAGCTTGGTCAAATTCTTGGAGAGCGCGATGGTTGTTTCTTTAAGCAACCAATTTATGCGACTGTCAGTGGTCATATTGAGGACAAGGTGACTAAAATTGATGGGACCGGTATTGAGGTTGAATGCATTACCATCCGAAATGATTTTCAGGATACCTATGATGAAACGATTACTGACAGACCGGAAAATGTGATTGAACATTTAACCCAAAAAGAAATGGTTGACATCGTTAAAGAAAAAGCGTTGGTCGGCCTAGGTGGAAGTGGGTTCCCAACCTATATCAAACTGGCGACAGAAGAAAAAATTGATACAGTCGTGATTAATGCGATTGAGTGTGAACCATATTTAAGCAGTGATTATCGTCTAATCAAAGACCAACCAGATGAAATCTTTAATGGACTTAAATACATTATGCAAGCCGTAAATGCTAAACAAGGGATTATTGCTGTTAAGAAAACCAAAAAAGAACTCATTGAAGTGTTAGAGAACGAACAAAAACGTTTCCAAGACTTAAACATAAAAATTGCTAAGTTAGGAGATTATTACCCACAAGGATGGGAAATTGAAACGTTTAAAAATGCCACAGGAATAAAGGTTCCGATTGGGGATCTTCCAATGAAACATGGGTTGTTAGGTTTTAATGTTTCTACCACAGAAAGTATTTATGAAGCGATTAAACACAATTTACCAGTGACAAAACGCTTTGTTACGGTAAACGGTGATGGCGTGAAGTTCCCACAAAGCATTCGTACTCGTGTTGGAACGAGTGTGAAAGACTTGATTAAGTTGAGTGACGGCTTTGTTGAAGATGCTGGTAATATAGAAATCGTTATTGGGGGTCCAATGATGGGATCTTCTGTAAAAAATGATGATGTTATTATCACGCCAACAACTACCTCTGTTTTAGTCTTTAAGAGTGTTGATTACAAAGAAGAACCATGCGTTCGTTGCGGGTCATGTGTCTATAGTTGTCCTGTAGATATTACACCGGTATCAATTATGAATGCTGTTAAACGAAACGATAAAGAAGCAATAAAAGATTTAAGTGCGAACAAATGTATTGAGTGTGGGCTCTGTGCTTACGTTTGCACAAGTAAGATACATGTAACAGACTACGTGAGAAAGGGTAAATCTTTGATTGGGTGATGATGAATGAAAATAGTTGAAAAAAGTGCACCTCATCTTAGGAAACCAAATGCCTCTGTTGTAAGAATGATGCGTGATGTTGTGATTGCGCTGATGCCGCTTGTGATTTTTGCAATCTATAATCATGGACTTGATGCGGTAGTGATTTTAGCAGCGGCGATTGGTTCGATGGTGGGGACAGAGTATATTTACTACCAAATTGTTGATTACGTTAAGCGTGATCGCACAAAACATGAAGAAATAAAAGATAAAATTGCTGGATTTAACAAACAGATAGAAACTGCTAAAGCAGCCTATCAAGAAGATTCTAACCAAGAACTATATGATGAGACTGTTGAAAAGCTGAAAGCGGAAATCCGCAAAGCAAAAGACGAGTTGCGTGCGTATAAACAAGCTTCTACCAAAGAAGAGAATAAACGTTTCCATCTTTTCAATCGTAATTTCACATTATATAACTATAGTATTTTAGTTAGCGGAATTATCTTCGGATTAACGGTACCTGATAGCACACATTTTATGATTGTTATTATCGGTGGTGTGGCAGCGACACTTCTTGTCAAGATGATTTTTGGTGGGATGGGTCAAAACATCTTTAACATTGCTGGCTTTGCAAGAGCGTTTATCGCTTTAGGCTTTGGTGCAGCAGTGGGTGTTTCAAACCACTTACCAGTGCAAGATGATGGTTCAGCAGGCGCGACGGTTCTAGGAAGCCTTACAAGCAACCCTTTTACAGAGCCTTCAACGTTCTCAATTTGGGATATGTTTTCAGGTATTGGTTTTCCAGGTGCCATCGGAGAAGCTAGTGCTTTACTTATATTAGCTGGGGCACTTTATATGTTTGTGAGAAAGTCATTTGATGTCTTTGTACCACTTGTCTATGTAGGAACCGTGTTTGTATTAAGTACTGCAGTGATGGTTCAACAAGATATCGGTTGGTGGTATCCAATGACACACATCTTTAGTGGTGGACTCTTATTTGGGGCTGTGTTTATGGCAACAGATCCAATTACGATTCCAGTCACACGACCAGGTCGCGTTTATTTTGCTTTCGGTCTTGGGGTTATTACCTTTGTGATTCGTTTGTTTGGGCAATATCCAGAAGGTGTGGTTTTCGCCATCTTAATTATGAACATGTTTGTGCCGGCGATTGATTACGCAAAATGGTCTAAAAACAAGTTCAGTTTAAAATCTTCATTAATCTTTTCTGCGGTCATTTTATTGACGATTTTCGCAGTATGGGTAGGTGCTTCAAATGTTTAGTAAATTTAAAATCGCATTTGTGTTACTCCTAATTGGGGCCTTTAGTGGCTTAGCGATTTGGGGTACGTACACATTGACATATGATCAGATTCAAGAAAACCGTGCAAGAGCACGTTTAGAAATGTACTTAGATATGTTTCCAGATATGGATACAACGCTTGAAGATCCAGACGATATAAGTGGTCCGATTTTAGGGATGCGCTTGGTTGAAGAACCAGAACATAGTTCAGTCTTTGAGGTGTATGAAGTTTACGACAGTAATAGTAATCAACTCGGATATGTGATGCGTGGTCGAGGCAACAATGACTTCGGTTATGCAGAAGTTATCGTAGGGGTTGATATGAACGGTGTAATTATCGATGTTCTTATTTCGGATACAGATAATACACCGAGTTATGTAACGCCACTGATTAATAACTACTTAGTGAATTTTGCAGGGCAAACGTTGAGCGATGTCAGCTTTGATTCAAACACAGGTGCTACGGCAACGTATGGTGTTGTTAGACGCGTTGTTGAAGATTCGATGTTGTTGATTGAGGGAGACCCGATCTTATCAGTTTATCAAGATGCTATCGCAGAAGTCGATCGCTATGAAACAAGCTACGAATTCTTACTCGGAGTCATTTCTGAAGAGGTTCGTTTAATCGACAGCAATAACGATACTGTCGGATTTGCATATCTTGGCCGTGTCGATTATGAAGGTCATGAATACCGCATCGGTGTTATAGTAAGTGACGATGAAGTTCTAAAAGCCTTTGTCGTTGTTGAAGAAACCGTTCCATCAGGATTGAGCGAGGCATTGAGTGCTTTTGATAGCTACTTAGACCAAGCGATTGAAGATATTACCGATATTTCCGCAAGTGGTGATTTAGAAGAAGCGCTTAAAGCGATTTTAGAAGCTGGCTTAAGACGCTCTACCGAGAGTGAAGAAGTGCGCTTTGCACGCAATTATTTCTTGGATGCGGAAACCGTTGAGATGACGCAAATCGATGAAGGGCGTCTAAACATGATGGTAAAAGTGTTTGATGATCAAGGCGATCAGCTTGGATATCTCATTGAGGGGCGCGATACAAATGACTTTGGCTTTGTTGAAGTTGTTGTCCAAATAGATATGGATGGAATCATTATCGATGTTGTTATATCAGATCACGATAATACGGAGGGTTATGTAATCCCATTGATCAATGACTATATGGGCAACTTCTCCGGTCAACCACTCAATGATGTTGAGTTTGATACAAATACAGGTGCTACAGCGACTTATGGTGTTGTCCAGGCAGTCGTTGAAGAAGCTTATACGTATTATGAAAATGAAATGGGGAGTGAATAATCATGGCACAGGCTAAAGCAAAGAAAAAAGACCTTGGTTATTTGGCAAACCTTACCAAAGGGTTTATAAAAGAAAATCCAATCTTTACGTTTATGCTTGGACTCTGTCCAGCACTTGCGGTGACAGGGACGGTAGAAACATCTTTAGGGATGGGACTGCTTGTAATCTTCGTACTCGTAAGTAGTAATGTTGTGGTTTCGTTAATCAAAGATTTTATCCCTGCAGAAGTTAAAATTCCATCTTACATTGTAATTATTTCAACCTTTGTTACGATGGTTGGGTTGCTGACTGAGGCTTATGCGCCAGCGCTGTTTGATTCGCTTGGAATCTTTATTCCACTGATTGTGGTAAACTGTTTGATTTTAGGACGTGCTGAAAGTTATGCATCTAAAAACAATGTGTTAAACAGTGCAATCGATGGACTTGGAATGGGACTTGGATTTTTAGGTGCCATGGTTTTAATTGGATTCTTCCGCGAGTTTTTCTCAACGGGAGCCATCGCATACGGGGTTTACTTACCGCTTGCGGTTGAAGGATCAATTGTGAATCTTGAATGGTATATTTTAAACATTGCGGTCTTAGCTGGACCAGCAGGTGGCTTCTTAGTCATTGGATTGTTGCTTGGTTTATTTAATAGTATCGCAATTACGAAGCGTAATAAAAAAGAGCGTGAGCGCCAAAAAATGATTGAAGAGAAAAAGCGTTTGGCACTTGAGCGTAAGCGTAAAAAAGCAATGGAAAGCGCAGGTGGTAAAGCATGAGTTGGACAGTATTCTTTGTAGCAATTTTTTCCTCGATGCTTATCAATAATGTTGTGTTAATGAGATTTTTGGGTGTCTGCCCGTTTATTGGAGTTAGTAAAAAGACCAATTCAGCGATTGGGATGAGCATGGCTGTATTGTTTGTTATGGTGGTTGCATCGCTGGTCAGTTATTTGCTCTATTATTTGGTATTAGTCCCACTCAATATTGAATATGTACAAACGATTGGATTTATTTTAATCATTGCCTCACTCGTACAACTTGTGGAAATGTTCATTAAGAAAGTGAGTAAGAAACTGTATAAGAGTTTGGGAGTTTACTTACCACTGATTACGACAAACTGTGCAATCTTAGGGGTTGCCGTTGCCAACATCAGTGAAGATTTTGCAGATCAATATGGCGTATTCCCTGGACTGGCCGTTGCGGTTACAACCGCTTTTGGTGCGGCACTTGGGTTTGGTCTAATCATGTTTGCATTCTCAACGATTCGCGAACGTTTAGAAGCTGCCGTTATTCCAGAGGCTTGGAAAGGTGTGCCGATATCACTCATTACAGCTGGTATTATGGCTTTAGCTTTCGCAGGTCTTGGAGGGATCGTTTAAGTGCATTTAGGAATAGGATTCTTAGTTATTTTAGTTGTCATTTATATCGGAACCTATGTATTAAATAAACGTATACCAGCTCCGATTGATAACAAGATTAGCGCTGCAAAATGTGGTGCATGTAGCAACTTTAGTTGCGCAATAAAACAACAAACAGCGGAGGAGAAATAATATGTGGGCATTTATCACGCTCGGTTTGCTTGGTGGTTTATTAGGACTAGGCCTCGCATTTGCAGCTGAGTATTTAAAAGTAGAGCAAGATTCTCGTATCGAAGGTGTCCATAAACGCCTTCCAGGATATGACTGTGGGGCTTGTAGCTATCCAGGATGTTCAGCGTTTGCAGAAGCAATTGTTGAAGGAGAAGTTACGGAACTGAAATTATGTAAGCCTGGAAAAGACACGCATTATGATGCAATCATTGAATACTTAAATGATCATCGTAATGAAGACGGGTCACTCATCAAGGTAAAAAAATAATAAATTGTGCAAGACGTCATCGCGAAATACTCGATGACGTCTTGTTTTTTTATTTATAACAGATAGCTAGGTTGCGAAAACGACCGATACAATATGATGTAAGCGTTATCAAATATAACGCCCTTAATAACGCCGAAAAGTAGCCCTTTTCAGTTGAACTTTTGTGCATGCAATGATATAATTATTGAGTGTTTACATGGATATAAATCTTAAGAAATGAAAGGTGAATAAGATGAAACGAATTTACATGTTTGGTGAAGGAAACCAGGACCAAAAAGCATTGCTTGGTGGTAAGGGTGCAAACTTGTCACAAATGAAGAAACTTGGTGTTCCAGTACCAGCTGGATTTACCGTTACAACTGAGATGTGTACAGAATATTACGAAAACGGTGGCAAAAACTCACAAGAACTACTTGATGATATTCAAGCTTATGTACACAAGCTTGAAGAAGAAACAGGAAAGGTTTTCGGAGGCTTAGATAATCCACTATTAGTATCTGTACGTTCTGGAGCGAAGTTCTCAATGCCAGGAATGATGGATACGATTTTGAACCTTGGTATGAATGACGAAGTCATCAAAGGGATGATTGAAAAGACAGACAATGCACGATTTGTCTATGATTTATATCGTCGTTTAATCCAAATGTTCTCAGAAGTTGTTCTTGAAGTTGATAAAGAGCATTTCGACGAAGTACTTGATAACTTAAAAGAATCGAAAGGATTCGAGAGCGATACAGAGTTAAGCGCGGATGATTGGAAACATGTTTCGGATGAGTTCTTAAAAATTTACGAGCGTGAAGTTGGGAAACCTTTCCCACAAGATCCAATGGAGCAGCTTTACATGTCAATCGATGCGGTGTTTAGAAGCTGGGATACGCCACGTGCACGCGTTTACCGTAACCACAACAACATTCCTCATGACTTAGGAACTGCGGTTAACGTACAAGAGATGGTGTTTGGAAACACTGGGCCAGATTCTGGTACTGGGGTTTTATTTACACGTAACCCATCGACAGGAGAGAAAAAAGTTTATGGTGAGTTCTTATTCAACGCACAAGGGGAAGATATTGTTGCAGGGATTAGAACACCACTTGACTTAGAAGAGTTAAACACAGCACGTCCTGAAATCTACAAAGAGCTTATCGATATTTTAGATAACCTTGAAGCGCATTATAAAGAAATGCAAGACGTTGAATTTACGATTGAAGATGGAACTTTGTTTATTCTTCAAACACGTACTGGTAAACGTACCGCGCATGCAGCGGTTCAAATTGCGGTTGATTTAGTTGAAGAAGGATTAATTGATAAAGATGAAGCTTTATTACGCGTTGATACAGCACAAATCGATCAATTGTTACACCCTGTCTTTGATGAAAAATCATTAGGAGACGCTTCACCAGTTGCAAAAGGATTAGCGGCTTCACCAGGTGCTGCGACAGGTCGCATCGTATTCTCAAGTGAAGCAGCAGTTGCGAAAAAAGATGAGTACGGAAAAGTCTTATTATTTAGAAAAGAGACAAGTCCAGAAGACATCGAAGGTATGATTGTCTGTGAAGGGTTCGTGACACAACTTGGTGGAATGACATCACATGCAGCAGTTGTTGCGCGCGGTATGGGTAAATGCTGTGTTTCAGGTGTTGGATCACTTTCAATCAATGAAAAAGCTGGAACTATGACGATTAATGGTGAAACCTATAAAGAGGGAGATTACTTCTCAATTGATGGTACGACGGGTCAACTTTATCCAGGTAAAATTGAGACAAAACTTCCTGAGTTTAGCGGTCCGTTTGAGCAAATTCTTGAATGGGCAAAAGAAGCAAAAACACTTGGTGTTAAAGCAAACGCTGACAACGAACGCGATTCACTTACAGCGATTAAGTTCGGTGCTGAAGGTATCGGCTTAACACGTACGGAGCACATGTTCTTTGATGAAGAGCGCATCAACAACGTACGTGCGATGATTATTGCTGAAAGCAAAGAAGAACGCGAAACAGCATTAGAAAAACTCTTACCGCACCAGTTAAAAGACTTTAAAGAAATCTTTAAAGTTATGGACGGTAAAAGCGTAACAATTCGTCTATTAGATCCACCACTTCATGAATTCTTACCGCAAAAAGACGAAGTTAAAACGGTTGCGAAGAAATTAAACGTTTCAGAAGAAAGATTGCTTCGTGCGCTTGATCAACTTCATGAGTTCAATCCAATGCTTGGACACCGTGGTTGTCGTTTAGCTGTAACCTACCCAGAGATTTCAATTATGCAAACAAAAGCGATTATCATGGCAGCGATTGAAATGGCCAAACAAGATATCGTTGTAAAACCAGAAATCATGATTCCATTAATTTCTACGGTTGAAGAGTTTGTTTACCTGAAAAAGTATGTTAAAGAAACAGCGGATGCATTAATTCAAGAAGCTGGTGTTGAACTCGAGTACTTAGTCGGTACGATGATTGAAACACCACGTGCGGCACTCGTTGCAAACGAAGTGGCAAAAGAAGCGGACTTCTTCAGCTATGGAACCAACGACTTAACGCAAATGACTTATGGATTTAGCCGCGATGACGCTGGTAAATTCTTAAGTGAGTATTCAGATAAAGGCATCTTTGAACACGATCCATTCCAATCAGTTGATCAAACTGGTGTTGGAGAACTCGTTCAAATCGCGACAGAACGCGGGAAAGCAAGTAATGAAAACTTAATCATCGGGATTTGTGGTGAGCACGGTGGAGACCCATCAAGTGTGCATTTCTTCCACAAAGCAGGACTAAACTATGTGTCTTGTTCACCGTTTAGAATTCCAATTGCAATCTTAGCTGCTGCTCAAGCTGCAATTCAAAACAAGTAAACCAAAAAGACTCAGCAATGAGTCTTTTTTTTGATATAATACGATTGAGGTGAGCCTGATGACATGGAAAGAAGCACTTACAGATGTAAAAGCAGATCCACGTTTTAGTCAACTGATTGAGACAGTAAAAGTGCGGATGCAACATACGAATGTATATCCGCCTTATTCAGATTGGTTTCGAGCATTAAAGTTAACACCACTCGAACATGTAAAAGTGGTAATTTTAGGCCAGGACCCATACCATCAACCTAACCAGGCTAATGGGCTTGCGTTCAGTGTCCATAGGGGAGTTAAAACACCTCCTTCACTCGTTAATATTTTTAAAGAGTTAAAAGATGACTTAGGCTTTAACATTCCACCCCATGGAGATTTAACGCCATGGGCTGAACGTGGAGTCTTACTTTTGAATACTACACTAACAGTTGAAGATTCGAAACCAATGGCGCATGCTAAGCTAGGTTGGACATGGTTCACAGACAATGTCATTCAAGCCGTTTCTGCAAAACCAACGCCTGTAGTCTTCATGCTTTGGGGCGCGCATGCAAAATCGAAAATACCGTTGATTGCAAGCCACCATTTGATCTTAACCGCACCCCATCCAAGTCCACTATCGGCGCACCGTGGATTTTTTGGTTGTAAGCACTTTTCGAAAGCGAACACATTTTTAAAATCACAAGGGCTTGAGCCAGTGAGTTTTCAGTTATAGTGCTTGCTTTTTTATAAGGAATTGTTACAATAAGTGTAGATATCAGAGTAGCTGTTCTCGCGTTAAGTGTTATACCATGGAATGTTGGGTATAAACGAACACATTCGTGGCGGTGAGGCGGCGCGTTCGCTGATTTTACTTGTTTGAACATGCAGGTATAATTTGTGAACCTCTCTAATAAAATTTTAGGAGGTTTTTTTCTATGGAAAAGACACACATGCAGCGCTTGGTGCTAGCATCGATGTTGGCATCACTATCAGGTGTTATTAAAATTATGTTTCAAGTCACAACGTTAAGTGATTATCGATTTTCGTTGTATGAAATTCCGTTAATCATTGCGGGCATTGTGCTTGGACCAGGCTTCGGTGCCGTTTCAGGATTTGCATCAGACTGGATTTACAGCACAAACTTTGGTTATGGATTTAATCTAATGACAGTATCTTCTGTGATGTGGGGATTTATCCCAGGGTTATTATTGCATCGTCGTCATTTTAGCTTGCTGCGAACAATGATCGTAATCATTATTACTGCAATCGTTTCATTCAGCATTAACTCCGTTCAACTTGGGCTTTGGTTTGGCTGGCTTGCGATGCTAGGTAATGTTCCAATAAGACTAGGTATTCTTATTATTAGTTTGCCAATTCAAGGCTATTTAGTCCATCATATGTACCATCGTGTCGTAATACCAAGTGGCTATTTAGAAGGTATCGAAATGCGTAAACATAAACCCATCGAAGAACAATAAAAGTGGTAGAATTTCTACCACTTTTATTTTGTGATGAAAGAAAAAGAAAAATAATGAAAAACATATAAATCTAAAATAAGCTATATTAGGCAATATTAAAGAAAACTAACTGATTAAAAGTGAAAAAGTTTGACAATAAATGAAAAAGTTGATATAGCAAGTTTATAAAACGATTGTTTGAAAGAGGGATAACATGCAAAAAAGTAAGCGCTTAGATATTATAAAAGCTTATATCAAAGAACATAAAAATGTTCAAATCCCTGAGCTTTTATCGCATGTTGATGCAAGTGAATCAACGGTTCGAAGAGATATTAAACTGCTAGTTCAAGAAGGTTTTATTAAAGAACTTTATGGTAGTGTTATTTTACGAGAGAAGAATCAACCTGATACACTTTTAAAAGAAAGATTGGGTCAAAACTTAGAAGCAAAAAATGTCATCGCAAAAAAAGCAGCAAAACTGATTCAAAATGAAGATTTTATCTATATCGATGCCGGAAGTACCACACACCATATATTGAAATATATTGAAGCAAAAAATGTCACTATAGTTACTAACGGGCTTCACATAGCTCAAGAGGCTGCAGCCTACAATATCGCTGTTTATTTACTCGGTGGTGAACTGAAACATACGACGATGGCTGTGGTTGGGTCACAAGCGCTAGAATCGATTGAACACTATCAGTTTGATGCTTGTTTTATGGGAACAAACGGCATTACTGAAGAGAGCTATTCAACACCGGATGTCAAAGAAGGTATTTTAAAAAAACATGTGATTAGTCGCTCACGGAAGAAATATGTATGTTCCGATCAATCGAAACTTCATGTTCATACCGCTTATGTATTTGCAAAGCGTGACCAGTGTGAACTTATTACAGAAACTTAGGAGGATTTTATATGATTTATACATGTACGTTAAATCCTGCCATTGACTACCGGCTTGAGGTAGATGATTTTCAACTCGGAAAGCTGAATCGTGCAACCTTTAACAAATTCAGTGCGGGAGGCAAAGGTATTAATGTTTCTTTAGTTTTGAAAGCGCTCGGGCTTGAGTCCATAGCTTTGGGGTTTATGGGCGGATTCACAGGTATATACCTGCAACAGTACCTAACCGAAGTACATCAGTTAAAAAATGACTATACAATAATCAAAGCACCTACTCGTATCAACGTCAAATTGGCAAGTAAAGAGAACACTGAGATTAACGCGGTTGCACCTACTGTAAGTCGGGAAGAACGCGATTTATTGATTGGAAAAATAGATCAGCTTACTGAGAAAGACTTGTTGGTGTTAGCGGGGTCAAGCATCGAAGCGGACGACAATTTTTATGAACTCATCGCAAAGACGTGTGCAAAAAACAACGTTCCTTTTATTATCGATGCCGAAGAAGAGAACTTAAGAAAGTCTATCGTGCATAAACCACTTTTGGTTAAACCAAATATACATGAACTTGAGCGATACTATAAAGTCACAATTAACGATGAAGCAAGTATAGTTACACATGCTAAAAAACTTGTTCAAGAAGGTGCAAATCATGTCATTGTTTCCCTAGGAAGAGATGGTGCCTACTATGTATCCAAAACACACGTGTATCGTGCTAAACCTGTCGAAGGCATCGCACTAAATCCAGTCGGAGCCGGGGATTCAATGGTTGCTGGCTTTATCTTTGGAATGTTAGAGAACCAATCACCAAAAGAAAGCTTTAAGCTGGCGGTTGCAAGTGGTACCGCTGCAGCATTCAGTTATGATTTAGCGAGTCAAGAAGCGGTTGAGACGATTCTACCAAATGTTGAAATTAATGAGGTGCCTTATGAAGATTGAAGATTTGATTAATGAAGATTTAATCCTTGAAGATTTAAAAGCTAAAACAAAAGATGAAGTCATTGATGAGTTGAGTGCTCTGTTGCATAAACTCAGTAGAATCACTCACCTAGATCACTTTGTGGAAGCCATCCACGCCCGGGAAAAAGAAAGTTCAACAGGCGTTGGATTTGGGATTGCAATACCACATGCGAAATCGAAGCATGTTAAAACCCCGAGTTTGGTTTTCGGAAGACATCGTGACGGTATTGACTACGACGCGATGGATGGAGAACTTAGTCAACTGTTTTTTATGATTGCGGTACCAGAGGAAAGTTCAAATTTACACTTACAAACCTTAGCACAATTGTCAAGAAAGCTTATGGATGAGCGTTTTCGCGATCAGCTCAAAGCCGCAGACAATAAAGGTAAGCTCTTATCATTGATTGAATCTATAGATAAGGAGGAAAAGTAATGAAAAAAATCGTTGGCGTTACAGCGTGCCCTACCGGAATTGCGCACACTTACATGGCAGCTGAAATGTTAGAAAAAGCTGGGAAAAAACAAGGTGTCAAAGTTATTATTGAGACCAATGGTTCCATCGGTGTTGAAAACCGCTTAAAGCAAAAAGATATCGATGAAGCAGTTGCCGTAGTTATTGCGGCAGACACCAAAGTAGAGAAAGCGCGATTTAACGGAAAGCCTATGCTCGAAGTCAGTGTATCAAAAGGCATCAAGAAAGCGGACGAAATTATTAAAGATGCACTTGAAGGTAAGTTTTCAACCTATCAACACGGGGAATAAAAAAACAAAATATAAAGGAGCAGTACAATGAAAAATTTCAAGTTTTATCGTCATTTAATGAGTGGTGTATCACAGATGATTCCATTTGTTGTTGCGGGTGGAATTCTCATCGCACTAGCGTTTTTGTTTGATGTAAACAATGCCGGTGCAGACAATTATGGTTCTGGAAATGCAGTTGCAGCATGGTTCATGAATGTTGGAGGAACAGCCTTTGGATTCATGTTACCGATTTTAGCAGGTTTTATCGCGTATTCAATTGCTGACCGTCCTGGATTTGTACCTGGGTTTATCGGTGGCGCTTTAGCAATGGATGAAAGTGGATTCTTAGGTGCTATTTTAATCGGGTTCTTAGCGGGTGCTGTTATCGTTGGCTTAAAGGAAGCTACGAAAGGGCTACCTCGAAGCTTGAATGGGATTAAACCAGTGCTTATTTTCCCACTTGTAGGGACTTTGATTGTTGCGTTATTAATGACACCAATCAACTTAGGTCTTGAACCGTTTAACGCATGGTTGACAGATGGTGTTCAAGGTATGGAAGGTACCAGTGCGATTATTTTAGGTATCTTAGCTGGTGGTATGATGGCTGTTGATATGGGTGTCCAATCAACAAAGCAGCTTACATCGCAGCAGTAGGTACGATTGCAGGTGGTGTATCGACAGTATTAATGGCAATCGTTATTGCTGGTGGTATGGTGCCACCACTTGGTATTGCATTAGCAACCGTATTGTTTAAAGATAAGTTCACGCTCCAACAAAGAGAAGCTGGTAAAACTAACTGGGTTATGGGATTTAGCTTTATTACAGAAGGTGCGATTCCATTTGCTGCGGCAAAACCGCATTTAGTCATTCCTTCAATTATCGCAGGTAGTGCTTTAGCTGGTGCTATAGTAGGTATTTTCCAAGTTGCTTCACCAGCACCTCACGGTGGTATCTTCATCGTACCACTGATGGCAAACTGGGGATTCTTCTTAGTAGCACTTATCGCAGGTTCTTTACTCACAGCATTCTTACTTAAAGTTTTATTGCCAGACGCTGTTGAAGAAGAGGTAGAGGCTTAACATGCAAAAACGTGTTTACAGCATTGTTAGCAATGAAGGGTTACATGCACGACCAGCATCATTGCTCACAAAGATTGCGAGCCGCTACGAAGCAGATGTTTTCATCGAATACGATGGCAAAAATGTTACGTTAAAATCTGTCATCGCTGTGATGAGTTTAGGGATTCCAAAAGACGCTGAATTCTCTATTGAAGTTGATGCCGACAATGCTGAAGAAGTCTTTGAATCATTAGAAACCGTACTTAAAGATAATCATATTATTTAGTCAAAAAAACACCTCTATACCTAGGTATTGAGGTGTTTTAAATTTAGTATCATATAGACCTTTTAAAGCTTGCAACTTCATCTTGATAGGTTGCAAGAATATCCTTACAATCATCCGTGCCACCGAGTGTTAAGGCATTAGTATGTTCAGCACTAAAGAGTGCTTTAAGAATGCTTAGTGTAAGTTTTGCACCTTGAAACATACTTGTATCAGTACTTGCGGCGGTGCTGATTAGATAGATATTTTTTAACGTTGTAAAAGGTTTTTGATGCGTAAATTTAGCTTCAAACATCATCTGAAAACGGTTTATGATTCGCATGCATTGATCGCTGAGTGCACCGAAATAAATCGGTGATACGAGGATTAAGGTGTCAGCATGCTGAATGGCTTTCTTAATAGCATCCATATCATCTTTATGTTTGCAAGCTAATTTATGATGACATAGTTTGCAATCGTCGCAAGGATGGATGTTTTGTTCGTAAGCATGAAAAACCTGGATGTTTGATGCGTCAAAGACATGTTTGGCTACTTGCATGGAATAGCCATCTTTGTTTGGAGAACCATTGATTAAAACTGTTTTAGATTTCAATGATTTTCACTTCACCAGGGCCTAGGTGAATATCCAATACATGATTGTTTACAAACTGTGTAAAGGCTCTAGGAAACTCGTGGGTTGAAAACAAGAGTTTACCTTCCATAGCGGTATTGTTTGCTTTATGTCTTAACTTTCCAATATCTAAATGCCAGCTGTAATCGTGATCTGGATTAAGGTTTGCAAGGACGATTAACATGTTTCCTTTTTGTTTTTTCGAAGTTTTATAGAACCCATAACCGATAAACGCTGGATTATCCGTTTCTAAAGCAATGACATGTTTTGGATTGTGCATTTGTGTCAAGTAACGTTTTCGAATTTTACTGACGTGTTCAAGGATATCTGGAATATTCCAGCGGCGCTCGTGCATATAATGCAGGGCAACTTTATCGAATAAAGCAAGCTTGTTGTAGTAAGGATCATCTTCTGGTAAATGGTAGCGATCCGCTTCAGTTGCATCGAGCCCTAGATTCATTGGTTGGACCTCGTAGACTTCTTGACCAGCATTTAAAAACGGTACACCGTTTGGCATGAACATGTTGAGTACGGTGAGCGTTGTTGCTAAACGTTCTTTTCCAAATCTAGAAGCAATTCTTGGCGTGTCGTGGGTCTCGCTGCAGGCAAAGGTTGGAATTGGAAGTTTAATGGATTCTTGATAATATTCTTTCGCATGACCGGTAAACACTCTTGGACTCATCATAAACCCATTTCCAATAATCATATTGTAACCAAATGATTCGGCGATATCAGCATACTTTGGATTCAACTCTTCGGCAATAAAAGCGAAGTCTGGATCGATTGCTTTTGCTTTTTTGATAATCATATCCAGCAATGGTTTTGGTAAGGCGTGTCCCATATCAATGCGCGCACCGTCAATCCCGAAGCGTTTTTGATAGGTAGGGATAATGTTTGCGAGCGTTTCCCAAAGTGGCATGTTTGGCTTATCACCAGGATAAAGGTTACTTTTAATGGTATCGTATAAAATATACGGGGCTTGTTTGTCTGGGTTTTTTAAGAAACCTCTGGTTGCTTTGGGGTGGTCAAGATACAACCGGAAGAATGTCACATCGGTCCAAGGTGGTTGCAAGTCATTGATGTAATCGCTAAAGGCTGGAGCGATGGTTAGGTTATAGTGGTTTTTAACCGCTTCTAAGATATTTTTACTACGTTTTACTTTGTTCCATAACGCTAAATCTTTTGTCATCGGGTCTTCGTCAAAAAGACTTAAATGTTTTTGAATCATTTTGTCTTTAAAAGCGACTTCTAAAGGTTCAAGTTCTGGATAAGTACCATCTTCGATACCTGCAACACGCGGTGTTTCATAAGCTTCGTCTGCTTTCACCCAGTAAAACCAATCAGGGTGTTTTGCGATCAAATCGTTATCGATTGCATTGGTTCGTGGAATAATATCAATGACGACACGGATATCGAGTAGATGACACGCTTCAACAAGTGCGGCAAACTCTTCATCAATCGTCATTTTATCTTCTGTGATGGGATCTTTTAAGTTCGGATCAAGTTCGGTAAAATTTGTGACTGCATAAGGTGATCCAAAATCCCCTTTTTTAATTTTTGTACTGTGTTTTGAAATAGGTAGAAGATAGAGCGTATCGATATCCATTTTTTTGAGTAGAGGTAATAAGGCGAGCATCTTAATAAATGTTCCGGTTTCTTTTAAGTTATAGAGATTATTTATTTCAAGCTCTCCAGAACGATCATGATCCCAAGCACTAGAGGTGCGGATCATGGTTGAATACATAAAACTTTTTTTGACCCAGTCACCACGGTCTCTACGCTTATTGTTTTGGCTAATTGCGATATGGGGGTCAAAGCCTTTACGTGTTTTTTTAATAAAAACTTCATCCACTAAGTAGCGATAAAAGTCGTATGGATTTACCATCAATTCGCCTGAGCGGGTTTGAATCATTGCATCTTTTGGATAATCAAAACAGTTCCACAGATCCGGGACAACGTAGTTGTATGGCGTTTCTGTTTTTAAGGTTTTTAAAGTGTCAGCGAGTTTCGTTAAATTTTTCGCATTCATGCAATCACTCCTTCACATCATTCATTATACAAAAAAAGTGTGTGGTTGTATAGGAAGAAAGCTTTAAAGTAAACGCTTTCGATAAAGACTTTTCACTGTTAAAGCATCCTTAAACTTGTTATAATGTTTATGGATTTAGAAAAGCAAATCGAGGTGAACTATGAAAAAACCAGTAGCACTAATCATCATGGATGGACTTGGACTTGCCGCAGAAAGTGAAGGCAACGCTGTTCATTTAGCAAAAACACCAAATTTAGATCGTTTAATGGAAAAATACCCAACTAAAACGTTAAAAGCATCGGGTATGGCTGTAGGACTACCCGAAGGACAAATGGGGAATTCTGAAGTTGGCCATATGAACTTAGGTGGGGGACGCATTGTTTATCAATCGTTAACCCGGATTCACAAAAGTATTGAAGATGGTGACTTTTATACCAATGAAGCGTATCAAAACGCCTTCAACCATGTAAACAAACACCAATCAGCATTACACATCATGGGACTTTTAAGTGATGGCGGTGTGCATTCACACATCGATCACTTCAAAGCGATGCTCGATGCGGCTAAAAAAGCGAATGTTGATACAGTTTATGTCCACGCGTATTTAGATGGGCGTGATGTTCCACCGCAATCAGCACTGACTTATATTCATGAGTTAGAAGCGCACATGAAAGACATTGATAAAGGTATGATCGCAAGTGTTCATGGACGTTACTATGCGATGGACCGCGATAAAAACTGGACGCGTACACAACTCGCATACGATATTTTAACCGAAGCGAAAGGATTATCCGCAGAAACGGCTGAAGCGGGTGTTAAAAAGTCGTATGAAGATGGAGTTGTTGATGAGTTTGTAAAACCGTTTAATGTTGTCAAAGAAGGTATTATTCAAGATAAAGATGCGATCATTTTTATGAATTTTAGACCAGACCGAGCGATTCAGCTTAGCAAAGCGTTAACAAATCCTAAAACTACAGAGATTGAAAGTGCGAAGAACTTTAAAGACTTGCATTTTGTTTCTACGATGCATTATCATGAAGATGTGAAAGGTTCAATTGCATATGGACTTCAAACGCTTGTTAATATGTTTGGTGAGGTTTTAAGCCAAGCAGGTAAAACACAACTGCGCATTGCAGAAACAGAAAAATACGCTCATGTTACATTCTTCTTTGATGGTGGTGAAGACAAGGAAATCAAAGGAAGTACTAGACTATTAGTGCCTTCACCAAAAGTTGCAACGTATGATATGAAACCTGAAATGAGCGCGTATGAAGTGACGGATAAAGTTATGAATGAACTTGAAAAAAATGCACATGATGCAATTGTCCTAAATTATGCAAACTGCGATATGGTAGGACATACCGGAGTTATTAGCGCGGCTGTAAAAGCGGTTGAAGTTACCGATGCATGTGTTGGCAAAGTCGTTGATAAAATCATTGCAATGGGTGGTGTGGCAATCATTACTGCAGACCATGGAAATGCTGAAAAGATGCTAGACCCAGAAGGTGGTATTCATACGGCACACACATCAAGTTTGGTGCCAATCACAATTACGGATGACAGTATTGAGATTAGAGATGAAGGTATTTTAGGTGATATCGCCCCAACGATGCTTGAGTATCTTGAGTTAAAGCAACCAAAAGAAATGACCGGTTCATCCCTGTTAATCAAGAAATAAAGCACTAAAAATATAAAAAATAGGTTAGGAGAGATTTAGATGCCTTATATTAGTGATATTTATGCAAGAGAAGTAATGGATTCAAGAGGAAACCCGACAATTGAAGTTGAAGTCTACACCGATTCAGGTGCGTTTGGACGCGCACTTGTACCAAGTGGCGCTTCAACAGGAGAACACGAAGCGGTAGAACTCCGTGATAATGAAAAACGTTATTTAGGAAAAGGGGTACAAAAAGCCGTTGACAATGTCAATGAAGTCATCGCCCCAGCACTTGTAGGTTACGATGTAACTGAGCAAATCTTAATCGATCAGTTAATGATTGATTTGGATGGTACGAAAAACAAAGGAAAACTCGGTGCAAACGCTATTTTAGGTGTAAGTATGGCAGTTGCACGCGCTGCGGCTGAATACACTGGCTTACCTTTATATGCGTATCTTGGTGGTTTCAATGCAAAAACATTACCAACCCCAATGATGAACATTATTAACGGTGGTTCACACGCGGACAACACGGTAGATTTCCAAGAGTTTATGATAATGCCGGTTGGTGCACCAAGCTTTAAAGAAGCACTTCGTATGGGTGCTGAAGTTTTCCATGCGCTAAAAAAAGTTCTTAAAAACAAAGGCCTCAACACCAACGTTGGTGATGAAGGTGGCTTCGCACCAAACTTAAAATCAAACGAAGAAGCGTTAGAAGTTATTATGACATCGATCAAGGAAGCTGGATATACCGCAGGAAAAGATATCGTTCTTGCCATGGATGTTGCTTCGAGCGAGTTTTACAACAAAGAGAAAAATGTTTATGATTTAGCCGGTGAAAACAAAACAATGACCGCAGCTGAACTCACAGACTTCTATGCGACACTGATTGACAAGTACCCGATTGTATCGATCGAAGATGGACTCGATGAAAACGACTGGGACGGTTGGAAAATTTTAACCGACAAACTCGGTGAAAAAGTTCAGTTAGTTGGAGACGACTTATTTGTTACGAACACTGAAAAATTGAAAAAAGGTATTGAGACTGGAATCGGAAACAGTATTTTAATTAAAGTTAACCAAATCGGTACTTTATCTGAAACTTTCGATGCCGTTGAAATGGCAAAACAAGCAGGCTACACTGCGGTTATCTCACACCGTAGTGGAGAGACCGAAGACTCAACGATTGCCGATATCGCCGTGGCGACGAACGCTGGTCAAATAAAAACAGGTTCATTATCACGTACGGATCGCATTGCAAAATACAACCAACTACTTCGCATTGAAGATGAGCTTGGACGTAACGCTAAGTATTTAGGAAAAGCTGCATTTTACAACTTAAAATAGTGAAACCTGCCTTCGGGTAGGTTTTTCTTTAATTTGTATTTGATTCTTTGATTATTTTGCTATAATAGATTTAGTGATTTGCATTTTACAAGACGTGAGGTTCGATTATTATGAGTTTAGGATTGGTAGTAACACTTTACTTAGGATTGGCAATCATCACTGTTTTTGCGACGACTCGAGCGTCGCATTTTGTCAACGAACTCGATAAAAAGACGAAAATCAGTGGTGCCTTAATCGGTGGTGTTATGTTAGCAACCGTAACCTCATTGCCAGAGTTTATTACAAGCATTACTTCAACGATTGTGCTTGATGAACCAGGCCTAGCATTTGGGAATGTTTTTGGTTCGAACATGTTCAATCTGCTCATTCTTGCGGTTGTCGATTTAATTTTTATCAAACATTTATTTTTTAATAAAACTAAAACAGGTGTGAAGACAAACAGCTTGATTATTATGATGTATGTGATTTTCTTACTGCCGATGTTACTCTCACGAATCAGTAACTTAGGATATGGAACGTTTGATATTCGTATTGGCATCGCTTTTAGTGTTATTTCATTGTTGATTATACTTGTTTACATCTTATCTTTAAAAAGCATGAATAATGAGTTGCCTCAAGAAAAACTTGGGACATCAAACTTGTCGATGAAAAAAATCTTAATCAGTTTTGCCGTTTGGGCTTTCGTTGTTGTCATCGCGAGTTATTATGTAACCGTCATCACCAACGATTTATCGATCAAACTCAACTTAAGTGCAAGTTTTTCAGGAGCGATATTTCTTGGTGTTGCCACGAGTTTGCCAGAACTGACTGCGGTCATATACTTGTTTAGAGTTAAAAATTACGACGTTGCACTCGGAAACATTCTTGGGTCAAATATCTTTAATATGATGATTATCAGTGTTGTTGACTTCATTAACGTGCGCAATCACATTTATCAAGGGGTTGCCGATGACCCGGGACTCAGTAAAAATCTTTCTTTGCTCTTGATTTTAGGGCTTATAAACTCTATAATGTTATTGGTGGCTTTAAAACGCAAGCCGCAAATGCATAAATTACTATATGCTTTACCAAGTATAGCTATTATCATTGCTTATATCATTTATATTGCGTTTAGCATTGGAGGTTAGTCAAATGGGAGTTCAACATATACTATTGCTGATTGTTGCAATTATACTTATAACGCTTGTCGTTGCACAAAGTTCAAAAGATAACATTCAAAGTGCTTTTAGTGGTGAGAAATCAGAACTTTTCTCAAACCAAAAGCAACGCGGATTCGAGCTGTTTTTAACACGGATTACCGCTGTTGCTGCTGCACTCTTTATCGCGTTAGCCATTTGGGCTATGGTATCTTAAGAACACTCACAAGTGTTCTTTTTTTCACTAAGAAAGTAGGAGAAAAATGAAAGAAACCATTGAAACGTTCTTGCAAAAAGAACCAAAGAAAAAATATACGGCAGAAGCATTAAGTGATATCTTTAGCGCAAAAGATAGTGAATCGTTCAAAGCATTAATCAAAGCCTTAAATACGTTAACGGATGAAGCGAAGATTATCCTTGATGAGAAAAACCGTTACCAGCACATTCAACACACCCCCTATTTTACGGGTGTTTTAGACGTGAAAGATAAAGGTTTCGCCTTTTTAAAACTCGACGATAGCGATTTAGACGATGTCTATATCGCACCGAACAAACTCCGCGATGCGATGCACAAAGATCGCGTTTTAGTCAAGGTAGAATCGAGTAAGCGTGGAATTCGTAAAGAAGGTGATGTCATACGCGTTCTTGATCGTTATCTTACGACGTTGATTGGAACAGTTATTAAACGTGGTAACCGCTTCGAAATCATTAGTGATGAGAAAAATATCAAGCAACGTATCTTGGTTCGTAAAAATGGACTAAACGGTGCCAAAGAACACGATAAAGTGCAAGTTACGATTACGCGCTATGCACACCGTGGCATTATCGAAGTTGAAATCATCCATATTATTGGACACATGAATCAAGCAGGTGTCGATATCTTAAGTAAAATTCTTAAACATAACGTTGATCCTGCTTTTCCTAAAGCAGTTTTAGATGAAGCCAAACAGTATCAAACCATCGATCCAAAAGACTATCAGGGTAGAAAAGATTATCGCGACCGAAAAATCATAACGATCGATGGTGAAACGGCGAAAGATTTTGATGATGCCGTTGAAGTCTATAAAATCGATGAAGATACCTACTATTTGGGGGTTCACATTGCCGATGTCTCGCATTATGTTAAAGAAGAAAGCCAACTCGACAAAGAAGCTTATAAACGTGGGACTAGTATTTATTTGGTTGACCGAGTCATTCCAATGCTACCGGAAAATTTATCGAACAACTTATGTTCTTTAATGCCAAACGTTGATCGTTTGGCGATTAGCTGTGAAATGCATATCAGCAAAAATGGAACGATTAAAGAACACCACGTGTTTCCGAGTGTGATTCGTTCGCATGCTCGCATGACCTATACCAAAGTGAATCAGATTTTATCAGGAGATAAAACATTACAAGCAGATTATGAAACATTGATGCCAATGTTTTTTGAAATGGCAGAACTTGCTAAAATCTTACGAGAAAAACGGACGCAAAAAGGTAGTATCCATTTTGAAACTGAAGAACCAATGATTCACTTAGATAAAGCAGGACGCGCAATTGATGTAAGTTTGCGCGAACGCGGTGAAAGTGAAAAAATAATCGAAGAGTTTATGCTGATTGCGAATCAAGTTGTCGCTGAACACGTCAGTTGGTTATCACTACCGTTCATTTACCGAATTCATGAGCAACCAAAAGAAGAAAAACTTGAAAAGCTTTTGACCATGGCACAAGCTTTAGGCTTTAAAGTTAAAGGTAAACATGAGATTTCACATCGTGAACTTCAAAAACTACTTCAAAAAGTTGAAGATACTGCAAGTGAAAAAGGCATCAATCTAATGATGTTACGTTCGATGCAAAAAGCTGTTTATTCCGAACGCAATATTGGTCATTTTGGTCTTGCATTTGAGCACTACACACACTTTACCTCACCAATAAGAAGATATCCTGACTTAATCGTTCATCGTTTGTTAAGAGAATATTTCTTTAACCAAAACCAAACGGAAAAAACCTTGAGACACTATGAGAACATCATGCCACTAATCGCCCGTCAAACGAGCGAGAAAGAACGCTCTGCCATCGATTTAGAACGTGATGTCTTAGATATGAAAAAAGCTGAGTACATGAGCCAGTTTATCGGGGAGAAATTTGAAGGTACGATTTCATCTGTCACCGCATTTGGTGTCTATGTATCGCTTTCAAACACCATCGAAGGTCTCGTACACATCAGTGAACTCGACGATGACTATTATAACTTTAACGAAGATTTGTTGATCCTTGTTGGAGAACGCAAAAAACGTGTGTACCGCATTGGAGAAACCGTAACAGTAGAAGTCACCGGAACAAACATCTTTGATGGAGAAATAGATTTTAAAATACGCTAGGAGGCAATCCCGTGAACGTAATCGCACGCAACAAACAAGCATCTCATCTATACTTTCTCGAAGACCGTTTTGAAGCGGGCATTGTTTTGCGTGGCACCGAAATCAAAGCGATTCGCGAAGGTAAAGTAAACATTAAAGATGCTCATGTCCGAATCAAAAACAACGAAGCTTTTATCATCAATATGCATATCTCTAAATACAAACAAGCCAATCAATTTAACCACGATGAAACACGTTCGCGAAAACTGCTTTTACACAAACGAGAAATTGTCCGATTAGGAAGTAAAATTCAGCGTGAAAACTACACCTTAGTCCCAACAATGATTTACATTGAAAAAGGCTTATGTAAAATAGAAATCGCGCTTGCCAAAGGAAAAAAGCTTCACGACAAACGCCAAAGTTTAAAAGAAAAAGATATGCAACGTCGCATGGATAAAGCAATGAAAGATTATCTATAACATAGCTTAAAAATTCAAGCTATGTTATAATATGAATATGGGGTTGATTCTGGATTCGACAGGGTAGTTAGAGCTTGATAAGCATGCCTTGGTTGTGCAAGTAAAAACACTAGGTTAAATATAACCGGAAATCAAAACTACGCTTACGCGGCTTAAGAAATAAGCCCGACTACATTCTTAACCAGTCTACGGGTTTAGAGTGTAGACAATTAGTAGACTATATACAGTGGGCGCAGATCTAGCACACTGTACGAACCCAATAGATCTCGCGTGTAACCATGGGTGTTCGTTGTCGGGGTGCACGTTAAACAAATCAGCGAACTAAGCATGTAGAAAGTTAAGTTTCGCCTACTTTGGACAGGGGTTCAAATCCCCTCAACTCCACCAAACTTACCCGCGTCCCGAGGAATAATGCAAACATCTTTGTTTGATAAAATCCTCGGGTTTTTTATTTGTCTTGGGCTTGAAAAAACGACAATCATGATTAACTTTAAAGTCTCTAAAACCCTATTGCAATTGGGGTTTTCTTGTTTGATAGCACGATTTTAAATGCGTGACAAACAAAGTGAAATTTAGAGGTAGTAGAGGTAGTAAAGGGAGCAATTAATACGCGTTTTTTTGGCTACATTTTATGTTTAATAGATGCTATAATAGCATATATAGGCAGGTGATACAATGACATTTTTGCAGTTTCAGATGGATAAGGAGTTTCTTAACTATTATAAAAACTTCAAGAAATTCAAAGAGGGAAGCTATAGACCTTATTGGGATCTCTGTTTTAAATCTCTATCAAATAGAGATTTTCTTAGTTATATGATTTTGTGTAATGATCTAAATGGCATCCCACCTGTAAAGTCTTTTCTACTTTACCATCAAAAGCATATTAAAGAGTTAACAGGAAATAACAATTGCACTCTCGATTCTTTTACACGTAAGGCTATTGGTGCATTTTTTGGTATGTTGTTTCAATATGTGTTAGGTTACGATCAAAATCAGACCAAGACAGTTAGAGTAAGCCTGAAGGTGTTTGGATTAGTTACTGCATCGGTATTTAATAAAGTGATGTAATTATTGTTTTAATATAACAGAACTAACTGCGATTTTTTATAATATTACATTTCTTATTTGTAAGTTATATCAAAAAAGCTTATAATTATACTAAATTGAGTTTCTGGGGAGGCAGTTATGTGAAGAAAATAATGAGTTTATTAGTTTTGATCTTTTTGTTGATTTCAAACATAAATGTGATCAATGCGGATAGTGATATTGATTTTGAGGACTTGTTTAACAATCATCAATCAGTAATGTTAATTATTCATCCAATAACCGGTGAAATTTACTATGCGAATCAAGCGGCAGTAGAATTTTATGGATACC
>SKGE01000029.1 GCA_007117625.1 Candidatus Izemoplasma sp.
CTATAACACGCCTGGATTTGACGAGCCTGAATTTAAAGCTGGTTTAGAGTTTATTCAAGCGTTCTCTGATACTCACATGAACAAAGATGAAACTGGCGCTACAAGAGCAGGTAATGCTATGGGTTGGCGTTGGGATGCATATCTTGAAGGCGCTTATCCATTCGCATTGGTTGGAACATGGATGGACATCGAAGGTCAAGCAGAAGCGAACGATCTTACGTTCCGGTTTGGCCAAATGCCAACGTGGCAAGGCAATGACTTAACAACACTTATTAAGACAAAAGGATTTGTGATTAACGCGTATACCGACTATCCTTCGGCGGCTCATGAAGTTATGAGGTGGCTCTATACGAAGGAAACGATGCAAACAATGATTGACAACTCAGCTTACTTACCAGCACTTGAGTTAGATTCAGATATTATGCCTGACTTTAGTGATGACCCAGTTAAGCAAGAATTCTCAGCAGCATTAAGCTATAACTATTTTGAACCACTTGTTGGATTGCCAAATGATCCTACAATTGCTGCAATGCGTGTTTATTATGAACTGGTTTTAAATGATTTCTTAGTCAAGGTTTGGGATGGTACGATGACACCTGAAGAGGCTCAAGCTGCAATACATGCTGCCGCAACGGCATGGATGGAATTTCATAATCCAGAGGATTAATACGTCATCAATAAAGGCTCGCAAGAGCCTTTTTATGTTGACTTCTTCTTTATGAAACCATTAGAAGTAAGCTAAAGACATAAAGTTCAAAGCGTTTTGCCATACTATTGTATATAATAAGTGTTTGTGTATTATCGTAATAAAGATTAAATAGTGCATGAAGCAGCGCTGCATGGATACATTTTAAAGAAAAACAGTATACTTAGAAAAATGTTTCTGTGCTATAATTATATTGGGAAGGGAACTAAAAGCGTATATAGAATTGTTAAACAACTTAGGAATAGAGTTTCTTTTCCTTTGGTTGGTTTAACAATTTTTTATTATTATATAAAATTAGAGGGGGTAACTATGTTTTTACAAAAGGTTTTTATGTTACTTGTGGTTAGCTTATTTGGATTGGTTTTAGCAGCATGTAATTTATCCGTTGATGACGAAATACAAAAAGTTGCGTTTGAAATTGATTCGATTGAAGTTGATGCTCAAAGTTTAGAGTCATCCTATGATATCGAATTGTTTGATTTGAGTAC
This sequence comes from Candidatus Izemoplasma sp., assembly GCA_007117625.1. Lineage (GTDB taxonomy): Bacteria > Bacillota_I > Bacilli_A > Izemoplasmatales > Izemoplasmataceae > SLQR01. The sequence continues at coordinate 1,195 of SKGE01000029.1, forward strand.
AATCCGGATTCGAGTTAATCATAAAAATGGTTCCTATGTTTTTATTGATTTAGATGAAAGTATGATTGATGCAGAGGGTTTAGAACTTTTATCTAGTATTGGAAAGCACACGATTACAGTTAAATACGAGACTTTCACTACAACAATCGATGTTGATTTAGTAGTTAGCGTTTCGAACACGTTAGCACTGATCTATGAGATGGTTACAGAAGCGGGGTTAATCCATGAGAGCTACGAAGCATGGATTGATGGTATTCTCATTGAACAAGGAGTTAGTGATGTCGATGCGCTAAATCCGCATTTTGGTGAGAATGGAAATTGGTGGATCAATCATCATGATACTGGTGTCCGTGCAAACCGGGTGGATTTCGAAGTGTTTTTTAATGAAACAACAGGAAGATTTGAGTGGGAAGAAGGCGCAATTATTGAAATTGGTGTTGACAGTGTTTCTATGGGTCAAGCGTTAGTCGCACAATGGGATGCAGATTTCCCTGAGTTAGCTGGAAAGCTTACTTTTAGAGAGTATTACTCAAACAACTCTGACAGTAGCGGTATGCAAGGTATTGAAGTAGGAAAAGGAAGTGCTCCTGATGTTGCACTTGTTATTACACCACAATACGATTATTTATATGAGCTACATGAGTACTTTGTAGCGTTAGGACAAAGGGATACGTTGAATACTGCGTTTGACTTCTTTAGTGAGCGTGGTGTTGTCTACATGCCTGCATTTTATGATGGTATGGCATTTTCTTGGAACCAAACAATGCTAGAAGCGTGGGGAATTGATACAACAGATACAACTGGAAACGGTTTACCTGATGTATTTAATACATGGGAGCAAATCTTTGAGTGGGCAGAGCAATATGAAACAGAGCGCCCTGTATTCAACGGGCAAACAATTTATGAGTTTTTTCCTATTTCAATACAAGAGCCATGGAGTGGATACTCTTCATTAACAGCTGGTGGATGGCAACTTTATCCGGAGGGTGATTATAATACACCTGGATTTGATGAACCTGAATTCAAAGCTGGTTTAGAGTTTATTCAAGCATTCTCAAATACTCACATGAACAAAGATGAAACTGGCGCTACTTTAGCAGGAAATGCTATGGGGTGGCGTTGGGATGCATATCTTGAAGGTGCTTATCCGTTCTCATTAGTTGGAACGTGGATGGACATGCAAGGTCAAATTACAGACAGTGATTTAACATTTCGGTTTGGTCAAATGCCAACATGGAATGGACAAGACTTAACACCGTTTGTTAAAACAAAAGGCTTTGTGATTAATGCATATACCGACTATCCGTCAGCGGCTCATGAAGTTATGAGATGGCTTTATACACAAGAAACGATGACTACGATGATTGATAACTCGTGGTACTTGCCAGCACTTGAGTTAGATTCAGACATTATGCCTGACTTTAGTGATGATCCAATTAAAGCTGAGTTTTCCGCCGCATTAAGCTATAATCGCTTTGAGCCACTTGTTGGATTGCCAAATGATCCTACGATACAAGCAATGTACGTTTATTATGACCTGGGTTTAGGTGATTTTTTAGTTGAAGTTTGGGATGCTACGCTGACGCCTGCAGAAGCTCAAGCACAAATTCATGCTTTAGCAACGGCATGGATGGAGACATTTAACGTAGAAGATTAGTATAGCTTCATGAAAGGCTCGCAAGAGCCTTTTTGTACTTGTCGTTTTAAGGATGTTTAACATGTAATAATGCATGTAAAACACACTTATAGGCGTCTGTATAGAAGAAGCTATAGAATGCTTTTCTATAGAGGATTTTCTATTTGGTATTGTAAGTGTTGCTATTGCTTTATGCATTTTCTAGAAGTGGTTAAACCTTAGACATCGGATGCATTGGAAGGACTGCGAGACAGATTATTGTCTTTTGCGTACTTTGGAGGTAGATATGAAGCTGGGTAAGTTCTATACGGTTTTACTCGTTGTAGGTTTGATTGTGGGAACGTTATTATTCTTAGGTGTTTTTTCATCAGTATTCAATCCTTTTGAGAAGCCAAAATATGCAATCGATACAACCAATCAATACACGGCGCAAACCTCTATGGTGCACCGAGTCAATGAAGGGGTGTATCATCCAAGTGATTACTACAAGATTTATCATTTTTTAAATGCGATTGTTGAGACAGAAGGAAGTATAGAAGCGTATTTAGACTTGTTTGACATCCCTTATTATTACGAACCTTTAAGCGATAGTCATTTGTATCAGGTGAAAACAAATTGGGTATATAACGATTTTGATAGTAATGGCTTATATACGGCAGGGTTTAACCATGAGTACGAAGAAAAAAAGTTAGTGTTAAGCTATGTACCTTTCCAAGAAGAGTACATCAATGCTGGAGAAGCGCGGATGCATTTTGAACTGCGATGTCCAGATAACTGGAGCTATGTTCTTTATTATGAAGAAGCGGTAGAGTGTGAAGCACAAGAGTCTAAGGTTTATTCGTATGCCCGGTATGATAGTGAGCAATTAAAAGTCGTTGAAGGATCGTTTTTTATAAGGTATTTTAATAGCGATCAAACGCAATATGGTTTTAGTGAAAACTATCAACCATTTTTCTCGTTTGACTATCGCTCTCCAATTCCTTGGTATCTCGGGGGTTCCGTGGTTTTACCTAACATGACGTTAACACTTATTGATAACGACAAACTCATTGTATTTTGGGGCGATAATCAGTTTTTTATAAACAGGAATTTTCATTACAATCGAAATGTGTTTAACATTGAGTTTGATAATAATATTGAGACAATGGATTATAGTACCTCCCCTGCATTCTTTCATCAGTTGGCTGAATATACAGGGGATCAAACAAATTTGGATAATTTGAAAGTGACGGTATTAGAAACCGTCGAACATCAGGGCATTAATATTTTGGACAGTTTTCCAGATGCTTCTTCAGAAGTTGTGTATCAATGGGATGGTGAGGTCTATACGATTGTTGAATCACCACTCAACATGGGCTCTTTTAATTTTGCGGATGCCCGGTTATCACTCAGTCATAATGTTACGAATCTTGTATTGTTACATTACGTTTATGATGTTTACCCATATATGGTGTGGGGAAACGCTCGAAACGATACATCAACGGTTCGAGAAAGGTTGATTTGGGACCAGGCGAGCCTATCTATTGGCAGAAGTCACTTAAGAACGTATCGAGGGAGAGATTTATACACTCATCCTGACACAAGCATAAGTGATACGTTGCTCAAGAGAGACTTGTTAGTAGATGAAATAATAGATTTACTACAAAAACGTCTTAGTTAAATCATATGTAGGGGTGACAATTCAAATTAAAGAAAACATAATGTACCAAAAAGTCACAGGTTTTAAAAGACCAATGAAAGCTTCAATGAAATTAAACAAAATACCTTGTGATTTGTTGTGTCACTAAAAAAAATGTAGTATAATCTTTATAATGAATAAATGGAGGGGCATATATGAGAAAAATTGTTTTTTTAACTTTGTTTGTAGGTTTCACGTTTGTTTTATCCGCGTGTCAAAGTGGTGATCCCGATTTAATCATTGAGATAATCGAAGAGTTTGATTCAAGTGATATTAACGAAACAATCTATGAAAGCCGCGATTTTAGAGACGTA
>SKGE01000037.1 GCA_007117625.1 Candidatus Izemoplasma sp.
AAACTTAAGTGAGGTCAAAAAAGCAACAGACTTAATCCTTAAAACATTACATACGGGGTTAGATGTTTTAATCAACAACGCAGCCATTGTACCAAAGCCTAAAAAAATAACTGATGATGGGTTTGAGATGCAGTATCAAGTCAATCATTTAGTGCCTGTCTATATGACTGAGAAGTTGTTGCCGATGATTTATAAAAAACAAGGGATTGTTATAACTACAAGTAGTGATGCACATAAACGCGCTAAGTTTATTGAGAGTGATATTCATGCTTTGCGTAAGTACCATACGTTTCGGTCGTACTGTCGCACAAAATTGTACAATGTGATGATGACTAATTACTATATAAGGAATTACCAAGAGGTACAATTTTATGCTGTGCATCCTGGTCGCGTTAAAACAGATATTGGAACAAAAGATACGTCAAAACTTTATGCAATGTTTTGGCGATGGTTCACGCGCAAAGGGTTATTACCGAAAGAATCAATTCCAACGTACATGATGCTTATTGAGAAGCAACCACTCTCGGGATACTACTATTTAGAAAAGCCCCATAGTACTTTAGCTGTTTCTGAAGATTCAAACAAACAGGATTTCTTAATTGAACTTGCTCTTAAAGAACTTGCTAGTTTTCTATAAAAAAAGCCAATTGCTTGGCTTTTAATTTGGCCCTCTACCAGGGTTGATATCAATGTTGTTTTCCCGTGCAATATGTACTAGTTCACCCATGTTCAAACTTGCTAAATCGTCATAATGATAATCGGTTTCACTAACTATCATATTGATGAGTCGTGCGCGCTGTGGCGACATTTCGTCTGAGTGTCCCGGTGGGTCTATATCATGATCGGGTCGCATTGCGTTACCGCGAACAATTTCAATATTTGGAATCCGATTTTGGGCATGCTCTGGAATTCGTGTTTCCATACGATCAATCATATGGTCTTGCCGTTCGTTGTTTTGATTGAGTATATCGATCATGATATAAGGGCTTGATTCAGATAAATAGCCTTTATCAATTGATAGATCAATAATCAAATCCAAGTACGTGTCTAAATCAGTAACATTATAGTCAGGTAAATCTTCCATAAGTAGTTCCGCCTCGTTTGATAAAGTGATAACGTTTTGAATGTCATTTTGATCGTTAAAATGAATTTCGAACGAAGGATTAATATCAATATATAAGGTAGAGTACTCATCATAATCTACGTTGAGCATCGTTACAAAGACAAAAGCAAAGAGTAACAAGGACGAAAGAACAAATCCATACTGAAAGCGCCTTAACTTAAAAATCGATGTTTTATGTTTGGTGTTTGAAGCTGCTTTCGCATGTGCTAAAATAGCTTGCTTCAAATCTGGAACATCGCGTCTAGCTTCAGTTAAAATGCGATGTTTAATATCTTTTTCATTCATCCTCTTCACCTGCTTTCTTTTTTAGTTTACTTAATGCATTTTGGTACGACCAAGTGATGGTTCCTAGGGGTTTGTTTAAAGCTTTAGCAATGTCTTTATGTTTTTCGTCTAATACGACGTGTCTAATGACAATTTCTTTTTCGGTTGGGTTCAATACATCAATGAGTTTTTGAAGATAATATTGATCTTCAGCATTCGTTAATGTTTTACCAAATATTTCTGGGCTTTCACTCGCATCGATTAAGTGTTCCCTTTTTCGTTTATTGTAGGCGTTTATAGCGGTGTTTTTTGCAATCGTTACAGCCCAGGCTTCAAACGATTTCTTTGGGTTAAATTTATGAATCGTTTCGATGATTTTTAAATAGGTGTCTTGCATAAGATCTTCAGCCAATGATGGGTCTTTTATAATCGCCAAAATTGTATAATAAACTTTCGTTTTTGTCATGTCATATAGGAGATCAAAATGTGAATGATCTCCTTGTTTTAGAAGTGATATTGCTCTATGTAAATCGTCCTTTGTCATTGTGTCACCCGCTTTGAGCCATTCATACTATATACAAACAACCTCAAGATTTTGTTGGTGAAAATAAATGTTTTAATTTTTTTTCTTAATTCTTTCTAAAAATCTATTAGTATATCTTTAAGCCAACCATCGATATATACTATAAACTACTTGATGATATTACTTTAATGGAATACTCTAATTATAAACGATTCTCTATAATTTATCAGACTTTGTGTTAAAATAGATTGAAGGTTGTGATAACATGGAATTTTTAGCAACATGTGCTTTTGGTATTGAAGCAGTATTGAAACGTGAAATACAAAGCTTAGGTTTGAATGTTACGAGAAGTAGTAATGGAAAAATCTATTTTTCTGGTGATATAGAGACGATGGTGCAAGCCAATCTTCATTTACGAACGGCTGAACGTATATTTATCGTTATTGGCAAGGGGAAAGTATTAACGTACGATGAACTTTTTGATTTTATAAAAAAACTTAGTCTAAAGTCATTTGTTTCTCAAAAAGGTCAATACATGGTTCAAGCTAAAAGTGTTAAATCAAAACTATTTAGCCCTAGAGATATTCAGTCGATTGTAAAAAAAGCGATGATTGAAAATTTAAGACAAGCTTATGGTGTTCGACAGTTTGATGAATCTGAAGAAAAGTATGCCTTTTTATTAGAGTTACAAAATGATCAAGCAGAACTTTTACTCGATACGAGTGGAAAATCTTTACATAAGCGTGGGTATCGTTTAAGTCAAGGCGAAGCCCCTTTAAAAGAAACTTTGGCAAGCGCTTTGGTGCTACTTAGTTTTTATGATAAATCAAGAGTTTTATATGATCCGTTTTGCGGATCGGGAACCATTGTGATTGAAGCTGCAATGATTGCAAAAAACATTGCACCAGGATTAAACCGTAGCTTTTCTTTTTTACATTTTGCATGGTTTGATAAAGCCATCTATCAGCGTGTGAAGAAAGCCGCATATAAAGCTATTTCTAGCGAAGATATTGTTCCAATACAAGCCTCAGATATCGATCCAAAAAGTGTCCGAATGGCAGAGGAAAATGCGATTGAAGCGGGGGTTGAAGATGCCATTGCCTTTGAAATTGCAGATTTCCGTATTCGTGAGTATCAAAAAGATTATGGGATAGTAATTAGTAACCCACCGTATGGTGAACGTTTAGAAGATAAAGAAAGTGCCGAGCAGCTTTATAGTGACTTTGGTAAGATCATGAAAGCTTACTCGAGCTATTCGTTTTACATTATTTCAAGCTATAACGGTGTTGAAGGTTTATTTAAGCGAAAAGCAGATCGTACAAGGGTTTTATTTAACGGAAATATTAAGACACGATACTATCAATATTATGGTCCAAAACCTCAATAGGTTTTGGGCTTTTTTATTTTTATTAAAAAAGTTAGGTAAATACTAACTAAATAATATTTTTTGTGATATAATTGCTTTCGGAGTGTGGTTATTGTGACAGCAGACGATCGAAAAAGATACTTAATATTAAAAGATTCAAACATCTATAAAGGTTTGATTATTTTGGCGATTCCACTTATGCTAAATAACTTTTTAAAGACATTTCACGACATCGTGGATATGTTTTTTGTGGGTCGAATTCCCGAACGGGGAACCGATGCTGTTGCGTCAATTCAATTAACCTTTCCTGTTGTCTTTACGTTTTTTTCATTAGGGATGGGTCTAAGTATAGCAGGAACAGCTTTAATCAGCCAGTTTGTAGGATCGAATCAGAGAGAAGATGCTAAAAGATATGCATCACAGCTTTTGATTTTAGCGCTTTTGCTTGGACTGATCATAAATCTTGTTTCATACGTTGGTGCACCTTTTATCATTCAAGCGATGGGTGTAGAAACGGGAACATTTGTGTTTGAAAATAGCGTTCGGTATTTACAGATTCGATCATTTGAGTTACCCCTTTTATTCATGTTTTTTAGCTTTTTAGCAATCCGTCAAGCGAGTGGTGATACTGTTTCACCTGTTTTAGTAAGTGGTACAGCGATTATTTTAAATACGATACTATCACCTATTTTTATTACAGTTTTTAATTTAGGCGTGCCAGGGGCAGCCTGGGCAACCCTTTTGGCAAATATAATTGTAATGCCAGTGGCGGTGTATGGTTTGTTTTTTGCAAAGACTGGGATTACCGTTTCGATTCCAATGATGCGGCTTGAAGCAGGTGTTATAAAAGATATTATTAAAACTGCGGTTCCTGCCTCACTAGGACAGGCAATTACAGCCATTGGGTTTGGGGTTATGAACGGGGTTATTTATGGGTATGGAACTGAAACAGTTGCGGCGTTTAGCGTGGGGAATCGAATTATGTCGATTATTTTACACCCCGTAATGGCAATCGGAGGTATTTTAAGTGCCTACATTGGTCAAAATATTGGCGCTTTAAATCCTGAGCGGGCAAAATTAACGTTTAGGAAAGGTATGATTTTATCGTTTATGACGATGGCAGTTGGATCGGCAGTCTTAATGTTTATTCGAGAGCCACTCGCAAGAATTTTTATAGTAGATGATCCATCGACGTTAGCCCTTGCGAGTGATTACATGTTTTATATATTAATTGGATTACCATTAATGGGAGTCTTTCAAACCTTTGTTGGAACGTATAATGGTACTGGAAACACAAGCTATACATTTATTATATCGGTTACAAGGTTGTGGATTTTACGGATACCGCTTGTACTGCTTATGAGAGAGTTTACTGATTTAGGAAGTAGTGGTATTTGGTATGCGGTTTTGATCAGTAATATCATTATTGCCTTTATTGGATATCTATTATATTTAAGAATTGATTTTAAACCTAAAGTTGATATAGATAATCGCATGACGAAGCACATGGAAGTGAAGGCTTCAGCATAAAAACAGCTTTCGAATTTTAATTCGAAAGCTGTTTTTATTGGAATAGTCCGTGTTTTATGAGGTCCATATATACATCAACAATGTGTTCGATATCATCATTATTATCTCCGAGGTCTAGTACAACTTTTAATCCGATGAAGTTGGCAACTCCCATTAAAATATAACTAACTACTTCAGTATCAAGCGCGCGTATTTCTTCGCGTTTGACAGAGTTATTTAGTCCTTTAATATAACGTTTCGCAAATGATTCATAATAATCTTTAAAAAGCGCTCGATCAATGTAGAGTGATTCCCAAATAATGTTATACATCTGAGGGTTTTCTTTGGCGAGCATAATAAACGATTTTAAGCCTTCGCGTTCTTTTTCATAACGCGTGACTTTCTCAGCGACGTTTGCGGCAATGGTTCGTCTAATGTTATGAGAAAACATGATAAGGATATGTTTATATAGCGAAAGCTTACTTGGAAAGTATAGGTAAAATGTTCCAGCAGCGATGCCGGCTTCTTGTGTTATATTGTTGACTGTTGTACCGTGATAGCCATTTTTGTAAAAAAGATTAATCGCAGATTCAATAATCATATTAAAGGTGTTTTTGGCATTTCTTGTGGTGGGTTCTTTGATTAGGGTTTCCATGAAACATCACACTCCGGTATTTTATTGTTTGACAGTGAAAGCGCTTTATGCTAAAATAAAAATATAAAATGAATGGTCATTCAGTTTGTGAATACAAGTTCATTTTTAGTATAAATGAGAAATTATAATAAAGCAAGGTTTCTTGCAAAAATATAAATGGAGGGTTTTATGAAAAAAGTTTATGTAGTGTCTGCGAAGCGCACACCGATTGGTGCTTTTTTAGGGACGTTAAGTGATTTGCACCCGGCGATGTATGCGGCAGAAGTGGTCAAAGAGATTCTAAAAGAGACAGAAGTACCAGCCGCTGCGATTGACGAAGTTATTGTTGGGAACATTCTACCAGCTGGTTTAGGTCAAGGTATTGCGAGACAAGTTTCAATCCATGCAGGTCTCCCTGATACGGTTCCCGCTTACACGGTAAATATGGTATGCGGTTCAGGGATGAAAACGATCATGAATGCTTTTGTAAATATTCAAGCCAATATGAGTGACTTAGTGATTGCCGGTGGTACGGAATCGATGTCTAAAGCGCCGTTTATTATTCCTGATAGAACACGTAAAGGGATGAAACTAGGCGGTTTTACCGTAAAAGATCACATGATTGATGATGCCTTAACAGATGCATTTAATCCAATTCATATGGGTGTTACAGCAGAAAACATTGTAGAGAAGTATGGTATTACACGAGAAGCTCAAGATCAACTCGCGATTACTTCACAAGAACGCGCAATTCAAGCGGTTGATGCGGGAAGGTTTAAGGATGAGATTGTTCCGATTACCATTTCTACGCGTAAAGGCGATTTTGTCTTTGATACTGATGAATATCCAAACCGTGCAACAACGCTTGAAAAGTTAGCGAAACTTCGACCAGCCTTTAAAAAAGATGGATCAGTTACTGCTGGAAATGCATCTGGTATCAATGATGGCGCAAGTTTTACGTTAATTGCTAGTGAAGAGGCGATAGAAAAGTATCATCTAACACCACTCGCTGAAGTTGTTGGGATTGGACAAGGTGGGGTTGATCCAAATTATATGGGTCTAGGACCTGTGCCTGCGATTAAAAAAGCACTAGCCCATGCCAATATTAAGTTTGAAGATATTCAGTTATTCGAGCTTAATGAAGCCTTTGCGGCTCAAGGATTAGGAGTTTTACATGAGTTAGAAGAAGCCTTTAACGTAACCGTTGAAGCGATGTTAGAAAAAACCAATGTTAATGGTGGTGCGATTGCACTTGGGCATCCTGTTGGAGCAAGTGGAAATAGAATTGCGGTAACGTTGCTTCATGAAATGCGCAAACAAAACATAAAGTACGGGTTAGCCTCTTTATGTATTGGTGGCGGTATGGGTACAGCTATTATATTGAAAAATTTGGAGGTATAGAAGATGCGATTAAAAAACAAAGTCGCCGTTGTAACCGGTGGCGCACAAGGTTTAGGGAAATCAATGGCGATGCGTTTTGCCGATGAAGGCGCTAAAGTGATTGCTGTTGATATGCTAGAACTCGATTATAAACACGAAGGTGTCGAAGGGTATGTCTTAAATGTCACTGATTCAGTGGCTTGTCAAACATTCTTTGACTCGGTTATCAAACATCACGGTCAAATTGATATTTTAGTCAATAATGCTGGGATCACTCGTGATGCGATGACTCGCAAAATGACCGATGAACAATGGGATTTAGTAATGAATGTCAATTTAAAAGGTGTATTTAATTTAACGCGCTTGATTGGACCGCAAATGGAAAATATTGGTGGCGGTTCTATTATCAATATCTCAAGTGTTGTTGGTGAATATGGAAATATCGGTCAAGCAAACTATGCCGCAACTAAAGCGGGTGTGATTGGACTTGCTAAGACATGGGCCAAAGAGTTTGCACGTAAAGGTGTGCCAGTACGTGTAAATGCGATTGCACCAGGGTACATTATGACAGATATTTTAAAGACTGTTCCAGAAGATTTATTAAAACAGTTTGCGTCGATGACAATGTTGAAACGCCTTGGTGAACCGATTGAAATCGCCAATGCTGCATTGTATTTAGCAAGTGATGAATCGAGTTATATTACGGGACATGTATTAAGTGTAAACGGTGGTATGAGACTTTAATTAGGAGTGATAACATGTCCAAAACAACACATGTTGGTATCGTTGGTACGGGGATTTATTTGCCGAAACAGACCATTGATGCCAAAACCATTGCAGAAAAAACACAAGGTGTATGGACAGAAGATGCCGTTGTTGAAAAACTCGGTATTAAAACGATTTATGTTCCATCTGAAGAAGATGGTACACAAGAAATGGCTTATTACGCTGCGAACGATGCCCTAAAAAATACGGGCATCGAACCAGCTTCTATTGATGTAATATTATCGATTGGTGAAGAGTGGAAAGAGTACCCTTTAACTACAACTGCACTTTATGTGCAAGGGAAAATTGGTGCGGTGAATGCCTGGGGCATTGATGTGCAAAACCGTTGTTCAACAGGAGTCAGTGCATTGAAAATGGCTAAGGATATGCTAATTGCCGATGATGATATCGATACGATTATGATAGTGGGTGGATATCGCAATGGTGATTTTGTCGATTTTACTGATCGGCATATGTCGATGATGTATAATTTATCAGCTGGTGCTGGAGCCCTAATTTTGAAAAAGAATTACGGCAAGAATTTGTTATTGGGTTCACATATTGTATCGGATGGCACTTTAGCAAGAACGGCTGGGGTTGCGATTGGTGGAACCAAACAACCAATTACAAAAGATAATATTGACACTGCCTATAAATCACTAAAACTGATGGAACCAGAAAAGATGAAAAATCGTTTGAACGAGGTTTCGATGGACAACTGGTTTAAATGTATCGATAGAGCTTTAGAAAAATCAAACAAAAAACGTGCAGATATAGACTATCTAGCTATTTTGCATATCAAACGTTCAGGACACAATGCGATGCTTGAAACATTAGGTTTAGATAACAATCAATCGATCTATTTAGAGGATTACGGACATATTGGTCAAATTGATCAAATTTTATCATTACATTTAGGGCTTAAGCAAAATAAAATACAAGATGGATCAATTGTTTGTATGATTGCAGCGGGCATTGGCTATGCATGGGGTGCATCAATTATTCAATGGGGTGAAAAAGATCATGAGTAATGTCATACAAGTGCTTTTTAACAGTCTAAGGCTAGGAAGTATTGTTGCACTAGCAACATTAGGGATTGTTTTAATCTTTAGAACTAGTAGAGCAACAAACTTTGCACAGGGGACGATTGGCACATTTAATGCCTTTATTGCTGCTTATTTTTCAATACGCGTAGGATTAAGCGTATGGACTTCAATGCTAATTGCTCTAGTCACAGCCTTTATCATGGGTGTTGTTATTGATAAGCTGTTTATTAGACCTGCGGCGAAGGCGAACCCCGTATCCAAACAAATATTAACTTTGGGGATAATTTTGATTTTAGTGGGTATCATGAACTCAAGTATTGGTTTTTTAAACACCGTTTTTCCATCGGTCACTGTTCGCCCACAGCCTTTCTTTACAACTGAAATGCAAATTTTAGGTGCACGTGTAGGGCACAATACGTTGTTTATTTTCGGTTTAACCATATTCCTAATGGCAGTCATTTTCTTCGTTATTCAGAAAACAAGGTGGGGACTTGCAACGCGTGCAACCGCATCAAACGAACCCATTGCCAGGTTAATGGGCGTCCCTACTAAGACCATTACAATGTTTTCTTGGGCGATTGCTGCAATGCTAGCTGCGATTGCTGGGATTTCTTTAGCACCTGGACCAGGGATTGATGTTAATCTATTGCTCGGTGTTCAAATCAGTGCGTTTTTCGCGGCTGTTTTTGGAGGATTCTCCACTTTTTTTGGACCCGTTGTGGCTGCTTACTTACTTGGGTTTGCAATCAGTTTAGGCGCATTTGTATTTTCAACCATGGGTGGAAGTGCTGTGTTTGCTGAAATACTTGTTTATACTTTGGTGCTTGTCATACTATACTTTAAACCATTCGGCTTATTTGGTAAGCCACCGGTTCGAAAGGTATAGGTGATATGATGGAAAAAGCTAAAATTATTCTTACGAAAATGTATGAGGTTTTTAAACGCTCGCCACAACTTCACTTTGTATTCGTAGGTATCGTGTTAATAATCATTGGACGTATTGTCGTATCTGGATCAAGTCATACAAACATCAATATATTAGCTGAAGTTGTCATATATGCAGTTGTAGCTTTAGGATTAAACTTGTTACTAGGGTTTAGTGGTTTAGTTTCACTTAGTACTGCGGCATTTATGGGAATTACGACTAATTCTATGTATGTTTTCATGGTCGATTATGAAATTTCTTTCTTAATGGCTGCTTTAATGGCAATGATTATTTGCGGACTACTAGGTCTTATTGTAGGGTTGTTATCGCTAAAGATGGAAGGAATCTATCTCGGTATTGCAACGTTGTTCATTGGCCATATTACCATTAGAGTTATTGAAGCATTTGATATCTTTGCTCGAGGAAATTTGCGAAGATTTCCACAAATAACCTACTTTTTTGACTTTCAACGCAGCATCTTAATAAGGGATCAACGTATTGATTTGTATACGCTTGTCGTCATTGCAATGGTGCTTATGTTTATTGTCATATACAATATTTTCAAGAGTCCAACAGGTAGATCTTTAATGGCTATAAGTCGGAGCCAACATGCTGCCTTAGCCATGGGTATAAGTGTTCGAAAGTATCGTTTATTGGCGTTTGTCATTGCTACAACGGTAGCTTCATTTGGTGGCGTCTTACACGTTGCTTATTTTCAAACAACCGGTGCATCTGGTAAATGGGGACTAGGACTTAGTTTGATAATATTGTCAGTTGTTGTCATTGGGGGGATGAAATCATTCCATGGCATGTTACTTGGGTCATTTATTATCATTGGAATTCCGGCTTTATACTTAAGAGACATACCATTCTTATCAGGTTTTGATGATATTTTAACAGGACTATTAATTGTTTTAGTTATTTTGTTTTACCCTTATGGTGCGATGCAGATTGGATATGACTTGAAAAAATTATACTACAAAGCCAAAGCTAAATATAAAGCAAGGGTGGTGAAACGTGATGAGTAAGAAACCGCTCTTAAGCTTAGAAAATGTATCAATGAACTTTGGTGGATTAAAAGCAGTCGATAATCTTTCATTCACCATTAATGAAAAAGAAATCATAGGATTAATTGGTCCCAATGGTGCTGGTAAAACCACGGTTTTTAACTGTGTAACACAGTTTTACAAGCAATATACAGGAAACATTAGCTATGTCAATCGTGACGATGAAACCGTAGACCTAAAAAATTATAAAGTAACGCAAATTGCGAGTTTAGGCATTGCTAGAACATTTCAAAATATTGAGTTGATACCTGATTTGTCAATTCTTGATAATGTATTAATTGGTGCGTTTAACCAATATCAAACAAATGTTATCGCGCATATCTTTAGAACTCCTAAGATGAGACAACAAGAAAAAGAAATTAAGCAAAAAGCTGAGAATATTCTTGAAAGATTGAATATATTACACTTAAAAGACTTTTATGTTGCGGGACAACCTTATGGAATCTTAAAAAAAGTTGAACTGGCACGCGCCTTAATAACGAATCCTAGACTAATTATTTTAGATGAGCCTGCGGCTGGGTTAAACGATCGCGAGACCGATGAACTAGAAGCATTGGTTTATCAAATACGCGATGACTTCGACACTACGGTTTTACTCATTGAACATGATATGGGATTAGTTATGAATATTTGTGATCGTGTCGTTGCCATCAACTTTGGAAAGTTTTTAGCCTACGATACACCCTTAAATATTCAAAAAAATCATCATGTTCAAGAAGCCTACTTAGGAAAGGATGAGTAACTATGGAAACAATACTTAGTGTGGAAGATTTACATGTTTCCTATGGTGCTATTCGAGCACTAAGAGGTGTTAGTTTAAAGGTTCCTAAAGGACAAATTGTGGCGATACTTGGTGCCAATGGTGCTGGTAAAACTACATTGCTGAAATGTATTTCGGGGATGGTGCCTTCACAGCAGGGACGTGTCGTTCATAATAACTTAGATATTACTGCTGTTGCAGTTGAAAAGATTACAGATGCAGGTATTTCACATGCGCCTGAAGGTCGTCAGATTTTTGCGGATATGACCGTGTTAGAAAACTTAAAAATTGGTGGATTTACCGTTAAGAATATCCAAGTAAAAGGTGAAAACATCCCTAATAATATCCGAACTAAGCGGATCAAGGCACTTATCCATCAAAACGGTGAAGACGCGCTTATTCATCTCAATAAAGCCGAGGCACTAAAATACAATCTACGTCGTGTTTACTCGTTATTTCCGGTTTTAGAAGAGCGCCAAAACCAAGTTGCATCAACTTTATCTGGTGGTGAAATGCAAATGCTTGCGATTGGAAGAGCACTGATGGGAAATCCTAATCTTCTTATTTTAGATGAACCATCATTGGGACTTGCGCCACTAATCGTCAAAAACATTTTTGAAGTTATTAAAGGTTTAAAAGCGCTTGGGATTTCTGTTTTAATTGTTGAACAAAATGCTTTACAAACACTAAAAATCGCGGATTATGCATATGTTTTACAGCTGGGTAAAGTTGTTAATGAAGGTAAAGCAGCGACCCTAATCAAAGATGAAGCTTTAATCGAAGCGTATCTTGGAAAGTAGCAACTCGTTTGTTTATCAAACTTATAATATATAGAAAAAATAGGAGGATTCAAATGAAAAAATTATTGTTAGCATTTATGTTAGTTGTAGGATTAACAGCTTTAGCAGCATGTGGCGGATCAGAAGATGAAGAAACAGAACATGCACAGGGTGTTACAGAAGATCGTATTTTAGTAGGAAACACTGCAGTTAATACTGGGGACTTAGCGTTTGTTGGTGCACCATTCTTAGCTGGTATGCAAGCTTACTTCAATATGATTAATGAAAATGGTGGCGTATTAGGTGGTCGAGAAATCGAACTAATCCACTACAGTGATGGTTTTGATGGTGAAACTGGATTAACCTTAACTCAAAGACTTGTTGAAGAAGATGAAGTCTTTGCAATGGTAGGACATTTTGGTACACCTACCGTTGGAGCGACTGATGAGTACCTTTCACTATTAGGTGTTCCACGTGTTTATTATGGAACAGGAACTTCGCTAGTCTTTAATGACAACGCAACGACTTTAGGTGAGCGCGCAAGCTTCCCAGTTCAACCGGTTTATGAGCTTGAAGGTGAACTTATGGTTGCACGTGCGGTAGATCAATTTGATGCTGAACGCATTGGTTTACTTTATACTGCCAATGAAAATGGAAATGAAATTAAAGCTGGTATGGAGCGCTTAGCGGCTGAACTTGGTGTTGAAGTTGTTGATGTTGTTGTATCAACTGCAGATATGGAAGCTGAAGCACTTAGTTTAGTAAATCAAGATGTTGACGTTATCGTTTTAGGAATGAATCAGTGGTCAGCAATCTCTGGTGCTGTTGCACTAGCAACTGCCGGGAATACTGCACCAGTTATGGTGAGCTATGTTGCTGCAGATACTTCATATGCAGATTTAGTTCATCCAGTCTTAGGTGCATTTGATATTTATGCAAATGCATGGGTTGACTTATTAGATGAATCTGGGGAAACATCACAAGGGTACTTAACTTACATCGAAGAAATCTCTAAAACACATCCTGAGTATGAAAATAACTCATTCGCAATTGCGGGATGGATTGCAGCGATGGTATTTGTTGAGGGGTTAATGTTGATGGATGAAGATGAAGCGATTACGTGGGAAGCTTATGTTGAAGCGATGGAATCAGCTCCTTTATCTTATGACTTAGGGGCAGACTTAGATTTCCGTAATGGGTTAAGAACAGGAACTCAAATTTTATCATTACTTAAAATGGGATATGATGCTGAACTAGAAGCTACTTATTTCGATATCGTAGCGCCAATGGAACATCTTGACGACATTATTTCACGCATAGAATAAGTTTACTTTAACGAGTCGGGTGATTAATTCGTTAATCACCCTTTTCTCGTTGTTTGAGAGGAGATTATCATGGCTAAAATTATTACAGTTGATGAAGCATTAAGTTTAATTAAAACTGGTGATCATATTGTTGCTGGTATGGCAGCAAGTGAAGGCAGAGCATTCTTTATGCGTTTACATGAAGTTGCTCAACGTGTCGAACAGGTGACGATTGATAATTGTTTACCACTTTATCCTTACGAGTTTATTGTAAATGAAGCGTATGCCGATGTGTTTACTGTGAACAGTTGGTTCTTTTCAGGTGATTTGAGAAAGGCATTTAAAAACAAAAATATCGCTTTTATTCCAAATCAACTGCATTTTGCAGGACAAAAACGTTCTGCCTTTAAAAAACCAAATGTTTTTGTCGGAGTTGCATCGATGCCTGATAAACATGGGTTTGTATCACTATCACTTTCCAATGTTTATGAAAAGCATATGATGGAACAAGCCGATACCGTGATTTTAGAAATAAATCCGAATATGCCGAGAACACATGGTGATTTAGAAGTTCATCAAGAACGCGTGGATTACTTCATTGAAGTTGATTATGCTGCACCAGAACTTCCTGATAGTGAACCGAATGAAAAAGATACTAAGATTGGGGCGTTTATCGCTGAAAGAATTCATGATGGCGATACAATTCAGCTCGGGATTGGTGGCATTCCAAATGCCGTTGCGCTTGCGTTAATGAACAAAAAGGATTTAGGGGTTCATACAGAGATGTTGACGACTGGTTTTATGAAGCTCTTTAAAAAAGGTGTTGTGACGAACCGTAAAAAAAGTCTCCACCGTGGGAAAATGGTTGCGGCTTTTGCGCTCGGTACCAGAGAACTTTATGATTTTATCGATGATAATCCAGCAGTGATGCTGCTTGATGGGAACTATGTTAATGATCCAATGGTGATTGGCCAAAACGATAATCAAGTATCGATTAATACGACGATTGAAGTCGATTTAACAGGTCAGTGTTGCAGCGAATCCATCGGGACGATGCAGTTTAGTGGCACTGGTGGACAGACCGATACCGCGACGGGAGCACAACGTGCTAAAAATGGCCGTAGTTTTATCGCACTTTATTCAACCGCAATGGTTCGCAATCCTAAAACGAATGAAAGAGAACCTATTAGTAAAATCGTTGCGACGTTGAAACCTGGTGCCGCCGTGAGTTTATCGAGAAATGATGTTGACATGATTGTCACTGAGTATGGTGTTGCCGAATTAAAAGGTACATCGATTAAGGAACGCGTTGAGAGACTGATCGCAATAGCACATCCTGATTTTAGAGAATCACTTACTGAAGAAGCGAAAGCCATTGGGTATATTTAATGGCTACATTTACTTATCAAAGTAAGTCGATATATTATGACATGACAGGTGAAGATTCGACGAATGTTTTACTACTTTTAAACGGTATCATGATGTCGACGAAGAGTTGGGATCCCTTTATCGAAGGTTTTGCAAAGCAGTTTACCGTGCTGCGCGTGGACTTCTTTGATCAAGGTCAAAGTGAAAAGATGTCAGAACCTTATACGCAAGCCATTCAAGTTGATATGTTACAAGCTTTGTTAGGATATTTGAAAATAGAATCTGTATATTTGGCTGGTATTTCTTATGGTGGTAGCATTGCTTTACAGTTTACCGCTAAGTATCCCAAGTTTGTTAAAAAACTTATGGTGTTTAATGCAACTGCTCATACAAGTTCTTGGTTAAAAGCGATTGGAGATGGGTGGAACGCAGTTGCAAAACATCGCGATGGGGAAGCGTATTATCATATCACGATACCCTATATATACTCACCACGGTTTTATCAAGAAAACCTTGCTTGGATGGAGGCGCGTAAAAAGCTTTTAGTACCTTTATTTAGTGATGGAACCTTTCTGGATGCGATTACGCGCTTAACCATTAGTGCAGAAACACACGATGTGCGTGATTCACTTTCTAGTATTGAGGTACCAACGCTCGTTGTCGCGAGTGAGCATGATTTTTTAACCCCACCTTACGAACAAAAGCACTTGGCAGAAAACATGCCAAATGCTGAATTGATAACTTTTGATGGATGTGGGCACGCGAGTATGTATGAAAAACCCAAATTATTTACAAGTACAATTATAGGTTTTATTCAAGCAGAAGAAAATTATACGATTTAGGAGGAGATCATGGATAAAAAGTTTATTGATTTACCAAACAAAGAAACATTGGCGTATTTAGAAATGGGTTCTGCTCAAAATGAAACGCTTGTTTTGCTCCATGGAAATATGAGTAGTAGTGTTCATTATTTGCCTGTTTTAGAAGACTTAGCGAAAGCGTATCATGTTTTAGCGATGGATTTAAGAGGCTTTGGCGATTCAACATATCATACACCAATTGAACATTTAGATGACTTTGCGGATGATGTAACTGCGTTTTTAGACTTAAAGAACATCGATGCATGCTATGTCGCCGGATGGAGTACGGGTGGTGGGATAGGATTATCACTAGCTGCTAGATATCCAAATCGATTCAAAAAACTTGTCTTGATTGAATCTGCATCTTATAAAGGCTATCCTATCTTTGAAAAAGATGCTTCCTTTCAACCTATTATTGGTAAACAATACCAATCTAAAGAAGCGATGTCAAAAGATGCCGTTCAAGTAGTTCCTGCTTTACAAGCAATGCAAGCAAATAACGTTTCAGTGATGACTGATATATGGAAAGCTGTTATCTACAACGTGAAGGTTCCAGAAAATCATGAGCTGTTTATTTCAGAAACTTTAAAACAAAAGAATTTAATAGATGTTGATTGGGCCCTTATGACATTTAATATGAGTCATGAGCACAACGGTGTTGTCAATGGAAGTGGTCTAATTGATAAGGTTACATTACCCGTTTTATCAATATACGGGAAAAAAGATATTGTGATCCCTGAACATATGTTTAAGGAAACGGTTGAAGCCTTAAAAGATGTTCAAACGCATACCTTCGAGAACGGTTCACATTCACCAATTACCGACGATCCACAAGCACTTTCTAAAGTGATTCTATCCTTTTTAGCATAAATGATTGAAAACCCAATTTGGGTTTTCTTTTTAATTAAAAGTAAATCTTTATCATCTGTGTAGTATAGGGGTGAGGTGATAAAATGAAAAAAATATTATTTACTGCAGTAATACTATTATTTATTGGACTAGCAATTCCGTTTTTACAAGCTGCGGATACGTATCCAACAGGTAAAAATTTGTTTAATCCAAACGTGTTTTATGTCAATGAAAATGGAATGTATACCTATCGAGACATTCCTGCTGTAGGCGATCAAAGATATGTGTTTTCAATGCCTGCAAGGAGTAATGTCGGAGAGATGCACATTCAAATATCAGATGGAACCAATGTGTTCGTTAATGAGTTAAACACTGGTGGCAGTATGTGTCATGAAGAAGGGAATATTTTAGTCTGTCTTTTTCAAACGGATGACGATACTGAAAGTCTATCGTTTCAGCTGACGGCACATCAAAGTGCTTTTGCTATGTACTTTGACTTGTCCGGATTCAGCAACTTTCAGCTTGAAGAAGGTGACACTTATACAGGGTATGAAGCTTATCAAGGTGCACTTAATGATTCTATTCCGGTGATTCAAGGAGATGGAAACCTTTATACTTCATATGAAACAAAGCTTGAAATGGAACAAATTATTGGTACCTACATCACAGCCTATGATGACGTTGATGGTGATTTAACTGAAGCGATTGTAATTTTAGAAGATAACTATACGGGTAATGAGCAAGTCGTTGGAAGTTATAGCGTTGAACTCTCGGTTAGTGATTCGAGTATGAATACGGCACTATTTACATTGCACATTTATGTTCAAGATGAAGTTGCGCCTGTCATTTCAGGGCCAGATTATTTCGAAGTAGATGTTGATCAACAGCCAAGTATTGAAGATATAGTGGATGCTTATTTAACCCTTTATGATGATTATGATGGCGTCATCGAAACTTTTGATATCATTACTGATACGTATAGCAATCATAAAGATACTCTTGGAGAACACGATGTGAAGATTCAAATCGAAGATAGTTCTAGCAATGCAACAACCCATAGTTTCACAGTTGATGTCAAAGATTATCATCCGCCTATTATCCATGGGCGAGACAGCACAACCCTTTTACAATCTGAAGAAAATATACTTGAGGATATATTATTAGGGTTATATGCCACAGACAACCACACACCCGATGAAGCTATTGATTTTGGTATAGCTAGTCATAATTTACCTGAATGTTTAGATATACCAGGAGAATATGAGGTTATACTAGAGGCAATTGATGCTTCAGGGAATAGAACTACGAAAGCGCATGAAGTGATTATTTATGATGATATTCCACCTGTAATAGAAGGACCGCTAACTTATGAAATATCGTATACAGAATCAACTACAGCCGAAGCGTTGAAACAGCTGCTAACGGTGTATGATAATTACGAAGCATTAACTTTAGATGATCTTTATATTGTTGAAAATAGTTATAAAAATCATGAAGATGCCATTGGGATATATCGAATTATCTTTGCGGTAGAAGATCAAAACAATATTACAGAGCACACTATTTATATTCAAGTCATTGATGACGTCCCACCGGTATTTGAAGTGACTCCGAGAATCATCATTGAAACTGGCTCGACCATCCCTGAAGAAGATATCTTACAATTGCTCATGCAAGATGAGGACGTATCAACGTTTAATCCTGTTTCGTTAACGATTCTAGATATTTCTGAAAGCGATGATGATTTTTATACTTACATCGTTGAGTTAAAAAATGACAACAATGAAATTCTAGAAAAATCACTTGAAGTTATCCATATTTCTGAACAGATAGACTCAAAAGATGATGTTACTGAGTATTGGGTGATCGGAATTTTAGGTATTACCGCGCTAATGACCATAGTTTTGATTAAAAGAAAATATTAAGCCATTAAGTACTCAATGATTTGTAGTTTCTTACAAGTCATTGAGTACTTTTTTTATAAAATAATGCTTTGGTTCTTGTATTATTACGAGATTCATGTATAATAATTAGGTAAAACCTAACTAACTAGTTAAGAGGTGGAATTATGGATCAAGAAAAAGTACGAATTTCTTTTAATAAATTTTTGAAAATGTATTTTGATAGTTGTCGCGAAGTTTATGAGGAACTCGATTATAAAGAGCTTACTGGTAAACAATTCTCTTATTTGCGAAAAATTGATAAGAGCGGTGAAATTTCTATGGGGGACTTGGCTGAAGCTTTCGAACTATCAAAACCTACTGTAACTGAAATGATTCGCAAGTTTGAAGATACTGGATTAATTGAGAAACGAAAATGCGATACCGATGGGCGCGTTTCATTCATCTCATTAACCCCAAAAGGTAAGCTGCTTGCAAACACGAATGAACTTGAGAGTAAGCGTGCAGTGGAAAAGATTTTTGCTCGCTTATCAAAAGAAGAAGTTGAGGCACTTACAACATTGTTTGACAAAATAGGGCAGGTGTAATGAGATGATTTTTGGAAAGACGCTTAACAAATATTACTTGAAGTATGCTTATTTGTTTTTGATTGGAGTTGTTGCACTGATTACGGTCAACTTAGCACAGCTTGAAATACCGCTTATTATTGGAGGTCTTGTCGATACACTTGAAGCGATGGTAGAAATAGGCGACACCGATAATACTGTTTTGATTGACATTGTTAGAACGTTAATTTTTATTACGATTTTTATCGTATTAGGAAGATTCTTTTGGCGCTTTGGGATTATCGGCGCATCTCGAAGAATTGATTATGATCTAAGAAATGAAATGTTTGCTCACTGTACAAACTTATCGAACAGCTTTTATTCAGAGAAAAAAGTTGGCGGGTTAATGGCGCATTTTACGAATGATTTGGAAGCGGTAAGACGTGCGATTGGGCCTGGTTTAATCATGTTTGTCGATGCGACATTTTTGGGGATTTTAACATTTTATAGAATGTTTCAGTTAGAGCCTAGAATGACTGTGGTGTTAGTGATTCCTTTGTTTGTGGTTGCAACGCTTGGAATGGTATTAGGGAATCGTATGCGAAGACGCTTTAGGGAAAGTCAACAAGCGTTTGAAGATTTAAGCGATTTTACCAATGAAAGTTTTTCTGGGATTAGTGTTATTAAAGCGTTTGTCAAAGAACGTACTGAGATTAAAGAATTTTTAAAAGCAAATAAAAACGCGAAAGTGAAAAATATTCGCTTTGTAAGAATGGCAACAATACTTCAAGTTGCTGTACAAATGATTGTTAGTTTAGTGATTGTTTTAATAATCGCATATGGAGCTAACCTAGTACAAAACACCTCACATTTAGAGGGGGCTGAACGCTTTACACTAGGAAATCTTGTGGCGTTTATCTCGTATTTTGGAATGCTGATTTGGCCAATGATGGCACTTTCAATGATTATTAATGTACGCAGTCAAGGTAAAGCAAGTTTAGAGCGTATCGATGCGATTATGAATACACCAATTGATGTTAAAGATGATTCAGATGTTATGCAGGTCGAGAAAATCAACGGTGATATTGAGTTTAGAAATCTTTACTTCAATTATCCTGATAGTGATGAACATGTCTTAAAAGATATTAACTTTAAGATTAAAACCGGACAAACCGTTGGTATTTTAGGGAGAACTGGTTCTGGTAAAACCAGTGTGGTTGATTTACTATTACGGATTTACAATGTTGAACGCGGACAACTTTTCATCGATGGACACGATATTATGCAGCTTCCGATTAAAAAAGTACGTGAAAGTATTGGTTATGTACCACAAGATGGGTTCTTATTTTCAGATACCATTCGAAATAATATCTCGCTAGGTGTAAAAGAGGATGCTTCACAGATTGATCGCATTGAGACGATGGCAAAACTTTCTGATGTTCACGAAAATATTGTTCAGTTCAAAAAAGGGTATGAAACAATTATTGGTGAACGTGGTGTAACATTATCAGGTGGGCAAAAACAACGTGTATCAATCGCGAGAGCGCTAGCAAAAGAACCACCAATTTTAATTATGGATGATTCAGTCAGCGCTGTCGATACAAGTACGGAAGAGAAAATTTTAGCAAATTTGAAAAAAGTTCGTAAAGGAAAAACAACGATTATGATTGCACATCGTATATCAACCGTTAAAAATGCTGATCAAATCATTGTAATTGATGAGGGTCGCGTGATTGATGTTGGAACCCACGAACAATTAGAAGCTCGCTGTGCATTTTATAAAGATATGGTCGAGCGCCAACAACTTGAAGATGAAGTGGAGGTGGCATAGATGTACGATATTGATACGGATGTAAGGTTACACCAATACAAGGATACAACAATTATAAAACGATTGTTAGTCTATGCAAAACCATACTGGCCAACACTTTTATTCACACTGTTTTTAATGATGATTTCAGTTGGGTTCTTCTTAGTTGAACCGTTTATCATCGGGCGTGCCGTCGACGTAGTCGCTGGGAATGAAGCGCGCAATTCGTTTGAAGGTGATGGAATCGATTTTACATTGCTTGCGATTTATTTAACACTGTTCGGTTCAGCTATCGCTTTAAGTGCACTATTTAATTACTTTCAAACGATGATTTTACAAAAAGTTGGTCAATCCATTATATATAATATCCGTGAGGAAATATTTACACATTTAAAGTATCAAGATATTGAATACTTTAATAAAGTTCCAACCGGTAAGTTAGTGACACGCGTTACAAACGACACTAATACCCTTAATGAGATGTATACGAGTGTTATTGTGACCGTGTTTAGAAACTTGTTTATGTTCTTTGGTATTCTTGTGATGATGTTTATTTTAAACGTACAATTAACGCTGTATATCATTATTGTTTTACCATTCATTGTGATCTTTTCATTTGTTTTTAGAAGATTTTCTAGAAAAGCTTATCGTTTAGTCAGAACAAATATGTCACGATTAAATGGGTTCTTAGCAGAACATTTATCAGGGATGAAGATCGTGCAAATTTTTAACCGAGAAGCCGAAAAATATGATGCATTCGATGAGCAAAATACTATATTAAAGAAAAGTTTTATGCGTGAACTACTCGTATTCGCGATTTACCGTCCAACTATGTATTTATTATATATGATTGCGACGATTTTAATCTTTTACTTCGGTGGTATGAGCGTTTTAACTGGAGCTATTACTGTCGGGACTTTAATCGCATTTCATAATTATTTAGGTCGCTTTTTTGAGCCGATTCAACAACTTGCAGAGCAGTTTAATATCATTCAATCTGCCTTTGCATCTAGTGAACGTATATTTGCTATATTAGATGATCACCCAAGAGTTTTAGACAGCGAAGATGCTATCGAGTTAAATGATATAAAAGGTGAGATTGAGTTCCGTAATGTTTGGTTTCGATACGTTGAAGATGAGTGGGTATTACAAGATGTTAGCTTTAAAGTAAAAGCGAAAGAAAGCGTGGCTTTTGTGGGTGCGACTGGTGCGGGAAAAACTACGATACTTGCGCTTCTAACCCGTAATTATGATATTCAAAAGGGACAAATCTTACTTGATGGCATCGATATTACAAAAATTAAAATGGCTTCACTTAGATCTTTTGTTGGACAAATGCTGCAAGATGTTTTCATGTTTAGTGGTACAATATCTTCGAATATTAAGCTACGTAGCGATGATATTACTGATGAAGAAGTTATTGAGGCTTGTAAGTATGTAAATGCCCATAGTTTTATTCATAAATTACCAAATCAGTACGAAGAGCGTGTACGCGAACGTGGGAATAACTTCTCAGCAGGTCAACGTCAACTTATATCGTTTGCGAGAACGTTAGTTCATAAGCCAAGAATCATGATTTTAGATGAGGCGACATCAAATATTGATACTGAGACAGAACAGTTAATCCAAGAGTCATTAAAGAAAATGATGAACATTGGAACGATGTTAATCGTGGCGCATCGCTTATCGACAATTCAACATGTTGATCAGATTATTGTTTTACAACAAGGGAAAATTTTAGAAAAAGGATCGCATCAAAACTTGTTGAAGAAAAAAGGGCATTATTACAATTTATATCGTCTGCAATATCAAGATCAACAGCACGAATAATTATTTAGCTCATACATTCGATTGTATGAGCTTTTATTTTTGTGTATAATGAATAGAGAGTTGGAGGTGTTAGTTATGGAAACTGTACCATGTCCACATTGTCAAAAACCGATATATGTCCATGCGGATAAGTGCATGTATTGTCAAGAAGACATCCAGTGGCACAAAAGAGTCTTGAGCAAGCGAGCCCTCACTGGGTTTGTTTTCGGTTTAGTTTCAGGATTAACGTGGTATATGATGCCTGCTGTAACGCTTGTTTTAGGGTTGATTGGTTTCTTTTTATGTTATGATAAAAGAGATGAGCGCTTTGGCTTTTCTGGGATATTAGTTAATGCGACATTCTTTTTTGCTGCACTCGTAACAAGTGGTTTAGGGTTACTTTACGCTATGATTTTTTAATGCCAGTTTATAGGAGGCACTTATGGTAATTATTGCAGCTATTTTGGTTTTACTTGTACTCATAGATTATTGGATGAAAAATAAAAAAACTGATCTGTTATTCTATAAAAATGATCATCGCTTTTCGGTTGTCGTTGCGATTCGTTTTTATCATGAGTATTTGGAGCGTTTGTTCGAGATGGCTGAAAGTTCCAAACATCAGTTTATCTTTGTGAATATTAATGAAGTGATTAACCCTAAAGATTATCCAAACTTAAGTTTTATTGACTTAGACAGTTCTAAAGACCCTCTCGCTCAACAAGATGTCAATACGGTCTTGTCTGAAGCTTATAACCTTGGATACAAAGAAGCAACAAAATCTTTCTTACTGTTTATGGATGGAAATGTTGTGATTCATAAAGCTAAGATATTTAATGCGATGGCAAACAACCTCGTCGAACATCAGTGTTTCACGATTGAGGAAAGTTTAGTTAGAGAAGGCATAAAAGATGCTCCAATGCTTTTTTTGGACTTGTTTAAAAGCATTAATTGTCCCAATGATTGTATCAATTATCACTTTTTTGCAGTTCGTGATCAAACGTATCGCTTAGCGAAATGCCATGAGCGCACTTTTGAACGTGTGAGTGATTTTGAAACCGAATTGTTTAAGAAAAACATTAATATTATACATATCGATCATCAAGACAGCATTTCATACACTTTGGGGGCATTAGATAAACATAAACACCATACCCATGCAATACACTATTTTGCGAATCACGAAAGACTTATAGGTATCCGTGGGATGCTTTTAGTAATGCTCGCCTTTCATTTGTTTTACACCGGACTTGTGATAAACTTTTCCTGGGTAGTTTTCGCGTTATATCCGCTTATACATGTAGCACTGTTTATCGCCTTAAGAAAACATTCAAAACATCACACGATAACCTATATGAGTGCACCGATTTGGCTTTTGTGGTTTGATGGGGTTTTTCTAACGGGACTTGTGAAACGTTTTATCCTTAAAAAACAGCGGACTAAAGCGATAAAAATGGCTTTACAATCTAGAGGAGTGAAGGAAGATGCAGAAGTTCCAGATTCAAAACAAAAAGAGTAGCGACTATTTTGAAGGTTGGTACGTTCGTATCACTGACCGTGTGAATAACGTAAACCTAGCAATCATATTCGCTAAAACGCTCTATAAAGAGGATCCGCACGCCTTTATACAAGTCTATGACGGTGTTTCGTTAAAAAACCATTACTATCGCTTTGATATTGATGATTTTTCTTATGAAAATAATACTGTATATATCAAAAACAATAGTTTATCGGTCAAGCGCATTGTACTCGCTTTAGATGTTTATACGGTTGATGTTATGTTAAAAGCCCATACGTTGTTGCAAAAAGAGAGTGCGATGGGATATCTAGAAAAGTTCCCGCTTGAATGTTATCAAGAAGTGATTTTCTTGGATGCAGAAGCGATTGGAACAGTGAAACGGAAAAACAATGCCATTCAAGTTAAAGCAAAAGGTTATATGGAAAAAACTTATGGCCGAAAGTTCCCTAAAAAGTGGTTTTGGCTTCAAGCCAATCATTTTGATGATACGGTTTGTTTAACTTTAGCCGGTGGTTCGGTACCGACTTTGACGTTTAAGCCATTTGGTTTTTTTGCGATTTTCCAACTCCACGGTGAAGAACATGCATTTGGAACCTACAATCTATCAAGGATGAAACTTGAAACCATTGCTGATGATCGCGTTCGGTTTGTGGTTAAGAAGCGTCGGTATGTCCTTGAGATTATCGCGCATTTAAAACACCCAGTAGAGCTTGTTGGACCAAATGATAACGGTGAGATGAATCTCCCAGTATTTGAAAGCTTATCATCCCATGTGAAAGTTGTTTTTAAGCACAAAAATCAAGTGTTGTATGAAGGTAGCAGTGCTTTTGCAGGGTTTGAATGGATGTACGATGCCTAAATCTTGATATGTTATAATAAAAACTGAGGTGATTTCATGAAGTTTAGATTAAACAATGGTGTTGAAATTCCAGCGATTGGTTTGGGAACCTTTAGAAGTAAGGATGAAGATGCCTATAAGGCCGTTTTACACGCTTTAAAAAATGGCTATCGCCACATCGATACAGCGATGGTTTATGGCAATGAAAGCGACGTAGGAAGAGCAATTAAAGATTCTAATATCCCAAGGGAAGAAATTTTTGTAACGACAAAACTTTGGAATGGTGATCAAGGGTACCTATCAACCAAACGTGCCTTAAAACGCTCTTTAGAGCGCTTAAAGCTTGAATATGTCGATTTGTATTTGATTCATTGGCCAAAGGATTATCAGAAAACCGCAGATAGTTATCAAGCATTAGAAGAACTGTATAAAGATGGCTTCACACGAGCCATTGGCGTTTCTAATTTTAACTTTCATCATTTGGAGCATTTATTTGATACAGCTGAAATTATGCCACAAGTGAATCAAGTCGAATGTCATGTTAAGGTGCAAAACATTAAACTTCAAGACTTTTGTATGAAACATGGTATTCATTTAGAGGCTTACGCTCCGATGATGTCACATCATATAGATGAGCTTTTGGAAGTTGAAGTGCTTCAAAATATTGCAAAAAAACATCAAGCAAGCGTTCCGCAGATTGCCATCAAGTATTTGATTCAAAGAGATATCATTGCAATTCCTAAATCAACGACACCAAAACGCATCGATGAAAATTTAAAAGCTTTAGCGATTCAACTTGACGATGAAGATATGGAAGCGATTCGCAAGTTGAATTCTGGAAGAAAAAGTTTTCCTGACCCTGACAACATCGACTTTTAGCACTTCGTTTGAAGTGCTTTTTTTTGTTGTTTTACTTGAATTGACTTTACATTATGTCACAATGATTTATAATATAGTAAAGTAGAAATTATAGGAGAGACATGATGGAAATACACATTCAGACAAGATGGTTCCTAAGCACCATTCAAAGTTTTTTGACAACACTTCAAGACATTCCTTTTACTGTGTGGCTCGGTTTGCTAATCGCTGTAACCGTGCTCTTTTTGTTAGGCTTTTTCATCATCTTAATAAATCGTAAAAATACCTTGAAGTTTTATCGGACACTTTTATACGATGATTCATTGACAGAAATTAAAAATGTTAACTATTTAAGGGAACACTTTAATAATATATTGGTTGCATTTGATCAAGATGTATCGATGTATTATTTAAACATCGATAATTTTAAAAACTACAACGATCTATTGGGCCATACACTTGCAAATAACTTACTTCATGAGGTCGCTTATCGTCTAAAAAACTTAGCAGAACCTTATGGAACGGTTTATCGCATGCATTCTGATCATTTTATCTTGCTTTATCCGAGTAAGTCCGATGAGGATCACAGTTTTTCTAACCGTTTGTTAACGGCTTTAAAAGAGCCTTATGAAGCAGGCATACACTCGATTAAACTGACAACTTCTATTGGACGTTATGCCATTAATGTTAAAAACCCGAGGTTTAATGATTGTTTGCTGCGAAGTGAGTTAGCGCTTCAGGAAGCAAAAATGCTTGGGAAAGATCAGATTGTTTATTATTCGAGTGCCATTAAACGCAAAAACCACGATGCCTTTTCGATGTATCGCTTGATTAAAGATGCTTTAAAAGATAAACAGTTTTTTTTGGAGTATCAACCGATTATTGAGCGCAACACGATGAAGATTGTAGGTTTAGAGTCATTGATTAGAATTCAGCATAAAGACCGTGTTTATTATCCGCAAGAAATTATTGCATATGCTGAGAAGTATCATTTGATTGAAGAGATTGATCGGTTTGTCATTGCCGAATCGTTTAAAGCATTTAAGCGTTTTGACCGCTCTGAATGTCCTTTAGAGTTTATGTCGGTTAATATTAGTACGACTGAAATTAACAATAAAGCCTTTATCGACTATGTTGTTGAGCAAGCTGAAGCTTATGATATTGAACCTTCAAAAATCACCATCGAGTTTACTGAAACGTATTCTCCTGAAGATTTTTCTAAGGAGGCTAATTTTATTAAAACATTGCAAGCTCATGGGTTCCAAGTCGCGATTGACGATTTTGGTAGTGGCTATTCATCGATGATTCGCCTTTCTCAAAACCAACTTGATAAAATTAAAATTGATCGCAGTTTTATCACAAATATCGCAAATAATAAAGCTAATCAGAAAATTGTAAAAGCGATTATTAATCTTTCTGAAACGTTTGGTTTAGAGGTCATTGTTGAAGGTGTTGAAACCGAGTCCGACTTAAACTATATAAAGGATTTCAATATCAAATATTACCAGGGATACTATTTTTATAAAGCTCTCTCCGAAAATGTTTGTGTAAAAACTATTAAAAACTAGCGCTTATAATGTAAATTATAGGCGCTTTAAATTGATTACAATGCGATTTTGTGTTATTATAGTCTTGATTTTAAGGTGTTACTATAAAATAATAAGAGGGTGTAATAAATGGGATTCTTGTCAAAACTATTTGGAAAAAAGAAGAAAAAAGAAGCGGTTAGAGAAGAAAAATTAAATGAAGAAAAAGCAACAACGAACAAAATTGATGAACAAGAAGCAGAAAACATCACACTCGAAGACGTAGAAAAAGAACTTAAAGAAATGAGCGTTGCACACGATGCGGAGCAAACACCGCCACAACCAGCACCGCGCACGGAACTTGAAGAAGAGCCAGAAGTTGATGAGCGCATTGATAAAGAGATTGAAGCGAAGGAAGAAGATGATCAAGCTGCGAGTGCAACCAAATATGCGATTAAAAAGCATCCTAAAGGATGGCAGATTATTGCAGAAGATGCAGAACGTGCATATCGAGTCTTCGATACTCAAAAAGAAGCGATTGATTATGCGAAAGAGAACGACATTGAGTACGATTTATATCGTGCTGATGGTACCTTACGCAAGTAAACCTACAGTTGTAGGTTTTCTTTTTACGCCATTTAATGACACTTTGTCACAATTGAGGTGAATTATGCCTAGTCAAACATTTCATAACCTATCCAATGCAAAAAAAACACATATTATTGAATCGATAAAGTACGTGTTTTTAAACAAACCTTTAAATAAAATATCGGTTTCTGACATTGTTCAGCAAGCGAAGATACCAAGAGGTAGTTTTTACCAATACTTTTCTGATATCGAAGATGCTTTTACTTATTTAGCAGATGCATCAATGCAAGCTTTTGAAAATGAAATTATGAGCCGTGTTGAAGGTAAAAACATAGCGTTTTTTGATTATTTAACCGGTGCTTTTGAAAAAGATTATGATTTTTTTAAAGCGTCGCAACATCAGAAAGTGATTAGTAAATTTTTTTCACAAAATCAGTTGTTTACGATTGATTATGAAAATTATCGAAAACGAAAAGAAACTTTTTATAAAAGGTTTATTGAAGCTTTAAATACTGAGGCACTTACTCACGTAGCATATCATCGATTAATGAACTTATACTTTTATTTATCACATTTAAAAATACAATTGATTCAAAAGGTTATTAAAGGAAGAGCCGACTTTGAAACTACTAAAAATGAGTATCAATGGATCATCAATACTTTTGAAGCAGGATTAAAGGAGAATGGACACTATGAGTAATATTTTCAAGATGTTCCGGTATGCTTTACCGTATAAAAAGCAAATGTTTTGGGCGATTTTTGGAATGATTGTTCAAGTTGGGGTAGCTTTTGTGATTCCGTTTATTATGCAATATATTATTGACGATGCCTTAGTGACAAGAAACTTTACGATGGTGATTACGTTAAGTTTGTTGATGCTTGTGCTTGCGTTTTTAGGTATTGCTGCAGGATTTTTGAACATTTATACATCTCAATATATCTCTCAGCATGCGAGTGCTGAGTTGAGACTTGATTTGTTCAATAAGATTCAAACTTTGTCATTTAAAAATATCGATGACTTCAAGGTAAGTCGTTTGATTACAAACGCGACGAATGATATTGTACGCGTTCAAATGTTTTTTACAATGATGTTACGAATGATTATTCGGGCGCCAATGATGATTATTATTGGACTTGTGCTTGCAATCAGTACTAGCTTACAGTTATCGCAAGTCTTTTACATCACGATGCCACTGCTGATTATCTCTGTAATTATCATTATGGTTTTTGCTTATCCAAGGTTTAAACGGGTTCAAGTATCTTTGGATAACTTAAATAATACAGTGCTTGAGAATGCAAACGCGCCACAAGTTATTAAATCTTTTGTGTCACAACCGCACGAAGTAGACCGCTTTGAACAAGCGAATGAAAACTATCGTCAAGTCAACACGAGTGCTGAAAGTTTAATGGCTTTTGCAGAACCAGTAATCTTTTTGATTTTTAATTTAGGCGTTGCGTTAATCTTATTGTTTGGAGCTCGTTATTTTGAAATGGGGCATGAAGCGTTCTTTATTGATGGACGTCCGAGAGTGGGTCTTTTAATGGCCTTTAATCAGTATAGTCAGCAAATATTAGTCGGATTAATGATGTTTGCCTTTATGATGATTTTCGTTTCGCGGGCTGATGTTTCGGCAGCAAGAATTAATGAGATTTTCCGTGCGAAGATTGATTTAGAAAATCCTCAAGATGGTAAGAAGCTTACGCTTAAAGGTGCGATTGATTTTGAAGATGTTTCATTTGGATATGGCGCTAACGGCAATAAAGTCTTAAACAATATAAGCTTTAAAATAGCGGCAGGTGAAAAAATCGGTATTATTGGTTCGACAGGAAGTGGGAAAAGTTCGTTGGTTTCACTGATTCCTAGATTGTACGATCCACAACGGGGACGTATTTATATTGATGGTGAGCGCTTAGACCACTTAGATATTCCAACTTTAAGAAATCAAATTGGTTTTGTGACCCAACAAGCAACGATTTTTAGTGGATCGATTGCTACAAATGTTCTTCAAGGTGATGAAGCAGCTTCGCTTGCGTCTTTAGAAAACGCCTCTAAAGATGCGCTTATCTATGATTTTGCAAAAGAACAAGAAGCCTATTTTAACCATCTTGTAAAAGCTAAAGGAACAAATTTAAGCGGTGGCCAAAAACAGCGTATTTCGATTGCTCGTGCATTGATTCGCAAACCAAAAATACTTATTTTAGATGATTCGACCAGTGCTGTCGATTTATCGAGTGAACGTAAAATTCTACGTGCGATTAATGCACTAGAATATAACCCAACTTTATTAATGATTTCGCAAAAAGTAGCGTCTGTAAGACGCATGGATAAAATATTGGTGCTTAATAATAATGGTGAAATTGATGGGTTCGGGAGACATGAATCGCTGATGAAAAGCAGTAAGGTTTATCAAGAAATTGCCAAGAGCCAACTTGACATAGGTGGTGAACAACGTGGATAAGTTTAAACTTTTAAGTAAGCAAGAGATTAAAGAAAAAGCCGGAGCTGATCTTTTAGATAACGACAATCAAGCGAATCAGCCACGTCGTGGAATGCGATCACGCGGACCAGCCATGTCGTTTAATAAACCGAAAAAAATACGTGAAACGGTCAAGCGTTTGTTAGGATATATGGGCGTATACAAAGTTTGGGTCGCGTTAACTGCCTTGTTTGTGATTCTCGCAACATCTGTAAACTTAGCCATTCCGTACTTGTTTTCATACGCGATTGATGAGTTTATACTTCCAGGGTTATACGGTGAAATTTTGCGCATTGTTGTGATCATCTTATTGATTGCCGTAGGAAATAGTTTTATCCGTTTCTTATCACGCTTTATTATGGTAAGAATATCACAGCGCATTATTAAGAAAATTCGTAAAGATGCATTCGATAGCTTAATGAAGGCACCAATTTCTTATTACGATGAAAAAGGGTCTGGAGATATTGTTTCACGCATGTCAAATGATGTAGAGTTAATTAACGCCTCACTTGGACAAACGGTCTTAGAAGTAATTAATAGTACCGTGGTGTTGATTGGGTCTTTGGTGTATATGTTTATCTTGAGTTGGAGTCTATCGATTGTCGTAGTGCTCTTTGTACCATTAATGATTTTGTTCACAATCTTTATTTCTAAGCGCACGCGCAAAGGATTTAAAGAACAACAAGTTCATTTAGCAAGTTTAAACGGTATTATTGAAGAAAACATTAATGGATTAAAAACGGTTAAGCTTTACAATCAAGAAAAGGCTTTTACAAAAGAGTTTAAGCACGATAATGATAAACTTAGAGAGGCTGGTTTCAAAGCACAAGTTTATGCTGGTATTTTATGGCCGTTTATTCACTTTATGAACAACTTGATTTACTTAACTGTTATTGCAGTTGGTGCGATATTATTCCTATTTGCACCAGGGTGGTTAAGCGTTACAATCGGTCAGATTAATGGTGTGAGTATTTATTCGCGTCAGTTTATCATGCCGATTTCAAACTTAAGTCAAATGTTTAATGCTTTGATGCAAGGTATTGCTGGCGCAGAACGCGTCTTCGAACTGATTGATACTGCAAGTGAGTATGAGGAAGATGGCAAAGAACATACTGAAGCATTCCAAGGTGCGATTACCTTTGAAAATGTCGATTTTTCTTACGACGAAGGTGTACCTGTCTTAAGAGATATTAATTTCACCGCTGATAAAGGTGATGTTATTGCGATTGTTGGACCAACCGGTGGTGGTAAGACAACTACTATCAAACTGATTAATAGATTTTATGATTTAGACAGAGGAACGATTAAAATCGATGGACGAGATATTAAGTCAGTTGGAAAAGATGCCTTAAGAAAACGCATCGGTATCGTACTTCAAGATACTAAACTCTTTAAAGGAACTGTTTTTGAGAACATCCATTATGGTGACTTTAGTGCCTCGAAAGAGCAAGTTATAGAAGCTTCAAAGCAAGCCAATGCACATGATTTTATCAGCAAACTTCCACAAGGTTATGATTCGATGGTGCAAGAAGGTGGCGAAAACTTCTCTCAAGGAGAACGTCAACTTATTAGTATTGCACGAACAGTCCTTTCAAACCCAAGTTTACTCATCTTAGATGAAGCCACTTCTAATGTGGATACTAGAACGGAAGCGAAAATCCAAGAAAGTATGGAAAAGCTGATGAAGGGAAGAACTAGTATTGTGATTGCACATCGATTACAAACCATTCAAAAAGCGACAAAAATACTCGTGATTCACAACGGTGAACTCATCGAACACGGAACGCATCAATCGTTGCTAGATGCACGAGGCTTTTATCACAAACTTTATCAAGCACAGTTTGAAGCTTAAAAAATTATCCCACATCATAAAATGGTGTGGGATTTTTCTAGCGTTGGTGTATAATAGTATATAGACTTGGAGGGAAAACGATGAGACGGTTATTTAAAGATAGAAACGACGGATATCAAATCAAACATAAAGATCCTATTTTAAGAGCGATCCCTTATATCATGCCAAAACGCTACGATGCGCAAGTGTTTTTCTCCGATACATTAACTTTAAACCATAGTGATAAAGTAATTAAGGAATTAAGAAAAGATGGCCATCGCATCATTTTTTTACATGTCGTTTTAGCTGCAATGCTTCGAACATTGGTCGACTATCCAAAAGCGAATCGCTTTGTAAAAGGACGTAAAGTATATGCGCGTAAAAATATATCGTTTAGTTTTGCGATTAAAAAAGAAATGGATTTAGATGCACCAGAAACCGTATTAAAACTTGAGTTTAATCCAGAAGATACGTTAATTGATGTTGTCAATAAAGTGAATCAAGCGATTATTCAAAACAAGCAAGCTGAAGAGAAGAACCGGACAGATAAAGCAGCAAGACTGTTAAATTTACTACCAGGGTTTTTGTTTCGTTTCACCGTAGGGGTTGTAAACTTTCTTGATAACCATCGGTTATTACCGAAATTTATTGTCAAAGCCTCTCCCTTTCATACAAGTGTCTTTGTCACCGATTTAGGAAGCATCGGCATTCAGCCAATTTATCATCACATTTATGACTTTGGAACGACAAGTTTCTTTGCAGCGTTTGGAACCAAGCGTCGTAATGTAATTGTTAATGGCGATGAAACGGTCTCTAAAGTAAAACAAATGGATATCAAAATTACCGTCGATGAACGGATTTGTGATGGGTATTATTTTGCCAGAGTCATTAAGCAGTTGATGCGCTATATTGAAAAACCCGATCTTTTAATTCAAGCACCAGACAATTTCCCAAAAGACAATGAACGGCGCTAGTTTATAATCTTTTTTCAAATAATAGGTTTACTTTCAAGTAAAGCTGTGCTAAACTCAAAATGAGCTTTTTATAAGTAAAGGAGTGATGGCCATGATTAAATTACCTCAAACAAGCAATCAAAACCGTGTAGCAAGTACACAAATTTTTTGTATGGAACCATCACAGATAGAAAACTAAATTTACGAGTTTTAAAACGTATATTTAAGTGCCTTTTATCGTGAGATGGGGGCACTTTTTTATTGGATAAATAACGACAACGGAGGCCATGGACATGAAACGTTACAAACAGTTTACTAAGTGGATGAAAGGACATCTATATCTTTACTTAATTGCAGTAGGGGTATTATTTACACTGCAGTATTTTCGAACGCTAACCCCTTTATTTATACAGCATATCGTGGATGCTATTTTTGATGATAAAGCATCTGCCTTGCCGATGTTTATTCAAAGTTTAATCGCCGGTGATACGATTAGACAATCGTTGTTGCTAGTGGCTATATTTTCGATTGCGTTCACCTTAATTCGCGTCGTATTTATATTTTTACACCGTGTTTTAACGGCGGTTTTCGCAGAACGCGTAGCGTACAATATGCGCAATACAATTTATGATAAACTACAAAACTTATCGTTTAGCTACCATTCTAAAGCTGAGACTGGTGATTTAATTCAACGTTCAACAACCGATGTTGATACTTTTAGAATGTTTATCTCTGAACAGCTTATTGAGGTCATGCGGTTAATTTTCTTAATTACCTTTGCGGTCTATCAAATGACCCGGATGAATGTGCCGTTAACACTCATTACCTTAGCGACCTCACCGATTGTTTTTACCTCTGCGTTTGTTTACTTTATTTATGTTAAAAAGATCTTTAAACGTGTTGAAGAAGCAGAAGGTACTATGACAACAACCTTGCAAGAAAATGTGACAGGGATTCGTGTTGTTAAGGCGTTTGCGAATGAACATTTCGAAATGAAAAAGTTTGAAGAAACTTCAAAAACGTTCAGAGATGAATCGTTCAGTTTATTAAAACTGATGGCGGTTTTCTGGAGTGCGACTGATTTTATCATTTTTATTCAGTATGCTTTAACGGCATCGTTTGGTGTTTATTTTACACTAACTGGCTCAATGGGTGCAGGTGAGTTCATTGCTTTCTTAGCATTTGTTGGGATGATTGTATGGCCACTTCGACAACTTGGTCGGATTATTGGAGACTTTGGGAAGACTACCGTTGCTTTGGATCGGATTGATGATATTGTTTTAAAAGCATCTGAACACGACGAAGATACGGAGCATACTCCACCAATCGCTGGGGCTGTAGCATTTAAAAATGTAAGCTTTCAGTTTGACGATGATGATAAACCGTTGCTAAAAAATGTTAGCTTTAGTGTCGATCAGGGAGAAACCATCGCGATTGTTGGGAAAACAGGTAGTGGAAAAAGTACGATGATTAATCTCATGGTTCGGCTGTTAGAAAATCAAGAGGGATCTATTTTATTTGATGGTGTCGATATTAAATCCATCAACAAGAAACATTTACGAAAAAATGTTGGCATTATTTTACAAGAACCATTCTTGTATTCAAGATCGATTTATGCCAACATTGGCATCATGGATCAAAAAGCCGATAAAGATAAAATCTTTAAAGCAGCTTCCATCGCACGTGTGCATGATGATATATTAGGTTTTGAATCAGGCTATGAAACCTTAGTCGGTGAGCGTGGGGTAACATTATCTGGCGGACAAAAACAACGTGTTGCGATCGCTAGAATGTTGTTAGATGATAAACCTGTGTTGATTTTTGATGACTCTTTAAGTGCGGTTGATACTGAAACGGATATACAAATCCGTCGTGCATTGAGCAGTTATTGGAAAAACACGACTGTATTTATTATTACCCACCGTATTGTGACTGCGAAAGAAGCCGATAAGATTATCGTTTTAGATGAAGGTGAAATCGTTGAAGCTGGAAACCATGAATCGCTACTCGCGAAAGATGGACTGTACGCAGAACTATGGGATATACAGAGTTCAATCGCCTATGACTTTCAAAAACGACATAAGAAAGGTGGGAACTAAATGAGTTATTTTGAAGAAGAAACGTATACCGATACATCCTTTGACTTTACCGTATGGAAAAAGATATTCCGTTACATGAAGCCATTGAAGAAGTATTTCTTGATTGGTTTTATAGCGGTGGTTGGCTTGGCTATATTAGATGTCGCTTATCCGCTGATTAATCGCTTTGCGATAGATAATATCATCGCAGAAGGGTCATTCAGGCTTTTACCAGTCTTTATAGGGATGTTTGCGGTCTATGTTGTGCTCATTTCTATTTTGGTTTTTACATTTATTTATAATGCTGGAAAAATCCAGGTTGAACTCGCGTTTTCAATTCGTAAAGATGCCTTTACAAAACTTCAAGAATTACCGTTTGTCTACTATGATCGCACACCAGTAGGTTGGATCATGGCTCGGATGACAAGTGATTCTAGAAACTTAAGTGATATTTTATCTTGGGGATTAATCGATTTGTCTTGGGGACTCTTAATGATGGTTGGGATTTCTGTTGTAATGCTTATCATCAATTTTAAACTTGCCTTGATTACATTAAGTATTTTACCCTTGTTAATTTATGTCAGTATTTATTTCCGCAAAAGAATCTTAAAGGCGTTTCGTAATATTCGAAAGCAAAACTCAAAAATTACGGGGGCTTTTAATGAAGGTATCACGGGAGCTAAAACGACGAAAACATTGGTGCTAGAAGAAAGTAATTATCGTGATTTTGATCGTTTGACACATACGATGAAAGACCATTCCATCCGTGCGGCGGTGTTTGCTGGATTATACTTTCCAACCATTCTTTTTATTGCAAGTATCGCAACGGCCTTTGTGTTTTATTTTGGAGGGTTAGAGGTACAGACCAATGATTTGTTTACAGTAGGGATGTTGTATGTTTTTGTCAGCTATGTGGGACAGTTTTTTGAACCCGTCATGATGCTCGCAACGATTTTAGCGCGCTTTCAACAAGCTCAAGCTTCTGCAGAGCGTGTGATGTCCCTTATTGAGCAAGAAGTTGATATTACCGACCGTAAGGAAGTGATTGAAAAGTATGGATCGTTTTATCAGCCAAATAAAGAAAACTGGGAACCTTTGGATGGTGATGTCGAGTTTCGTAAGGTTGACTTTAAGTATAAAAAGGGTGAACAAGTGCTTGAAAACTTTAATTTAAAAGTTAAAAAAGGCGAGAGCGTTGCACTGGTTGGACATACAGGTGCAGGTAAAAGTACTATTGTTAATTTAGTGTGCCGGTTTTATGAACCTACAGGTGGTGAAATCCTTATTGATGGGACCCCGATGAACGACCGTTCGGTTGGGTGGTTGCACGATAAACTTGGCTATGTTTTACAATCACCACATTTATTTAGTGGGACAATCATGGAAAATATTCGCTACGGTCGCTTAGATGCGACGGATGAAGAGGTAATAGAAGCCGCAAAGATGGTCGAGGCAGATGCGTTTATTCAAACCTTTGAAGATGGCTATAAAACTGAAGTCGGTGAAGGTGGGTCTAGACTTAGTGTTGGTCAAAAACAGTTGATTAGTTTCGCTCGTGCACTCATTGCGGACCCACGTATTTTAATCCTAGATGAAGCGACGAGCTCCGTTGATACCCAAACCGAAAAAGTGATCCAGCATGCGATTGAAACGGTTATGAAAGGTCGCACGACCTTTGTGATTGCACATCGTTTATCGACGATTGTGAACGCGGATAAAATCCTTGTTTTAGAACATGGAAAGATTATGGAAGAAGGCACGCATGAGGTTTTAATCACAAAACGCGGGTTGTACTATAAACTCTATACCAATCAATTTCAATAAACCCCTATTTTAGGGGTTTTTTAATACATAAATATACGCTATAATAATGCCAGAGGTGAAAGTATGACAACACAGTTAGAACAGCGCATTGATCCAACCGCTAAAAATGTTTGGCGCATTAATGCTTTTATTGAATTTTTTATTTTTACGCTAGTCATCATTGGCTATCTCGTCGCAAACTGGCTATGGTGGTCGTTACCGAACTGGCCGGCATTCATTGTCTTTGGTTTTGTGATGGGACTCCTAATCTTTAATCTATTTATCCTGCCAACTATTCGGCTGCGTATTTGGAGTTATCAATTTGAAGAAGATGCGGTTTTAATACAGTCAGGTCTGTTTATTATTAAACGAACACGTGTTCCGATGGCGCGAATCCAACACATTGATACTGAACACGGTCCTGTGATGCGTCTGTATAAGCTTGCATCGCTAACCATTACTACCGCGGGTACAGTTCATAAAATACCCGCTTTAAAACAAGAAACAGCACATCAATTAGCAGCTGAGATTAGTGTAATCGCTAAAGTTCGTGATGATGATGTCTAATCAGTATCGCCAACATCCTTTGATGATTTTTTATGAAGTTATTGACTCGATTAAAAGCTTTCTTTTTCCAATAATACTTGTTTTAGGGCTGCAAATAATGGGGGAAGGGCGCTTTAGTATAGGGTATTTACTGACCCCGCTTGGATTTGCCGGATTGAGTTTTTTAATTGGTATTTTTCGGTGGATTTTTTACACCTACAGTTTTGAGGAGGATCGTTTGATTGTGCGCAGCGGTATTTTTGTCAAAAAAGAACGCGTCCTTAAAAAGGCGCGTGTTCAAAGTGTTAATTTAGAAAAAGGCATCCTCCACCGTATTTTATCATTATCAAGTGTCCATATTGAGACAGCTGGAAGTGTCAGTGAGGCTGAGTTTTCGATGTCCGCTGTTAAACGCGATGCGGCACATCGGTTAAAACAATTCTTTGAAGCTGAAGTGAGCGAAGATAGCGAAAACCAATATGATTACCGCTATAAAGCTTCTTATAATATTTTATGGAAAGCGGCTTTGACAAGTGGTAGTATCGGATTTATTTTGTCGGTATTAGCGTTTTTCTTTTCTCAAGTGTTTTGGTATTTACCTGACCGCGTTACTGATGCCTTGTATGGGTGGTTTTTTCAATCTGGCATTGGAGTTATAGTCATGCTTGGTGCTTTTTTAGTTTTAATCGCCTGGTTCGTTTCTGTGATTCAATACATGGTTCGTTTTGGTGAGTTCACCTTGATGAAGCGCTCTGATGAAATCACCATTCATCGTGGCCTTATCAAGCAAAAAGCGCTTACGTTTAAACGACACCGCGTACAATCTGTGCTTTTTGTGGAGGGTTTATTAAGGCAACCTTTTAAATATTTAACGATTGACGTTGATATTGCTGGTGGCGTAAACTACCGAGATCAAGCGCGCACTAGCTTATACCCGCTTGTGAAATCATCTAAAGCACATGACTATGTCAGCACACTTTTGAATAAAACGTTAGCAAAAGACACTTTAGAACCACTTGATAAAAAAGCTTGTCGACGATACTTA
This sequence comes from Candidatus Izemoplasma sp., assembly GCA_007117625.1. Classification (GTDB taxonomy): domain Bacteria; phylum Bacillota_I; class Bacilli_A; order Izemoplasmatales; family Izemoplasmataceae; genus SLQR01. The sequence goes on from SKGE01000037.1 coordinate 38,647, forward strand.
TTTCGCGCAGCAATTATCTTTGTGTTACCTATTGGACTCAGCTTCATTAATATAATCTTCATCTATTTATTGCTGTTTTTACCAGTTTCGCTTTTGCTAGGATACTGGCGGTACAAGGATGCAGGAACCTATGAAGATAGCGAGACTATGATTTTAAGATTTCGATGGATTGCACGAACCACGGTTTTTGTTGAAAAGTATCGTATCCAGTCGATTGAAGTTACGCAGACTCCGTTTCAAAAATGGAGAAAATTTGCAACGATCCATGTTCATGTGTTATCTGCTTCTGGCAAATCGTCGTATAGCGTTCGTGATTTAAGACTAGCCAAAGCGTTGAAACTTGCGGCTTATTCAGTGAAATCTATCTAGGCTTATGGTAAAATGAGTGTGAAAGCGAGTGATGCGTATGAGAGTTGTCGTGATTGGTGGTGTTGCAGCTGGGATGAGCGCTGCGAGTAAGTTACGACGTTTAAGAAAAGATGTTGAGATTATTGTCTTTGAAAAGTCCAACGATTTAAGTTATGGCGCTTGTGGCATGCCTTACTATTTGTCTGGTGCTGTACAATCTATTGATGATTTGATTGCGAAGCGCAAAGAAGACTTTGAAAAAGAGTCAATACAAGTACATCTTAATCATGAAGTCGTAAAGGTAAATCCTAAAACTAAAGTAGTTCATGTGAAACATGATAATCGCGTTGATGAAATTACTTATGACCGTTTAATTATTGCCACGGGGGCTTCGGCAATACGACTGCCTGTTCAAAACAATCACTTAAACGGGATTCAAGTTTTAAATAGTTTAGAAGATGCACGAGCTTTAAAACAAGCAATAGATGATCAACGGGTTCAGAAAATAGCGGTGATTGGCGGTGGCTATATCGGATTAGAAGTTGCAGAAAACCTCCGAGAAGTTGGTAAAGATGTGTTGATTATCGAACGGGAAAAAAGCTTGCTGAGTTTGTTTGATCCAATGATTTCAGACGATGCTTTAAAAACATGCAACCGACATCACGTTGAAGTTCGTTTAGAAGAGACAGTTCAAGCTTATGAAGGAGATACACACGTTTCTGCGGTGGTCACGGATCAAGGTAGATATGAAGTTGATTTAGTCATAGAGGCGGTTGGTATAAAACCAAACACCGGTTTTTTAGATGCATCCTTTAAGCTTAGCACCAATAAAGCCGTGATTGTCGATGCATACTTAAAGACCAATATCGATGATGTATATGCGGCGGGAGACTGTGTGGCTTATCGACATCAATTGTATGATGGTCATAGCTTTATACCACTTGGAACCCATGCGAATAAGGCTGGGCGGATTATCGCTGAGAATATTGCCGGCCATACAAAAGACTTTTTAGGGGTTGTTGGGTCGAGTGTCATCAAAGTATTTGACCAAACCTATGCAAAAACAGGTCTAGATGCGACCATTTGTGAGGTAGAAAACATTCCTTACAAAGAGGTGCGTGTAAAAGCTGCTGATAAAGCAAGTTATTATCAAGGTGCAGAAGCAGTAGAGGTAAAGCTACTTTATGATCCGCAAACACTTGTCATGCTAGGAGTTCAAATGCTTGGTAAAGAAAATGTTGGACAGCGAATCAACACCGCTGCAGTAGCCATCCAACAAAAGATGACTACTGAAGATTTTTCACAGTTAGATTTAGCATACGCACCACCGTATTCACCCGTTTACGATCCCTTAATAATTGCTGCAATGCAAGCAAAAAAATCATAGAGAGTGAGGCGAAATGATGCGAAGAAATGTCGGTAGACTTGACCAAACCATTCGTTACATAGTTGCGATTATATTAGTTGTGGTAGCCGCCCTTTTTCAAGATCCGTTTTGGTGGCTTTTAATTCCTGCTGCAATACTCGCTTTTACAGCGGCGGTATCGTGGTGTGGATTATACCGTTTGTTTGGTGTCGATACGTGCAAAATCAAGCAAGATAAAGATTAAAACCTCTACGGAGGTTTTTTTAATAAATATTTTAAGTTGTATTATAAGTTCTTTTGTATTAAAATAAAATATGCTATAATAGCATTCGGAGGTGCTGAAATGAAAAAGAAGAGTAAAACACAACTTGTCTACGATTATATAGAAGAGTTAGTCATTAGCGGTGAAATAAAACCAGGCGAAAGACTTCCAAGTGAAGCTAAACTCTGCGAAACTTTAGCTGTAAGCCGTGTTTCAGTTCGTGCCGGAATTGAAAAACTAAGTGCTATTGGACTTGTAAGTAAGAAAAAAGGTGGCGGGACTTACGTCAACAAACCTTCTAGCGAAAACTACTTATCGGTGTTTACACCTACGTTACTGCACAACACTGATTATTTAGAACTTTTAGAAATTCGTCGTGCTCTCGACAGTTTGTCCGTGCAACTGTGTGCGAAAAACATTACCGAAGCCGGTATCCGCAAGCTCGCACAAATTGTTGAAGACATGGAACACTTAGAAGAAGACAGTGAGTTTTTTTCACTCGATAAAAAGTTCCACTTATTGATTTCTAAATACTCGAAAAACCGTTTCTTGCATAATATCCACTTAATCGTTTGGGATGTTATACAAAAAGCGCTAAGAGAAAACTATAACAAAGTCACGAATACCGACCGGATCGCAGAGCACCGCAAAATTTTTGATGCGATTGTCCATAAAGATCAAGATTTAGCTAAAATTTATACCTTGAGACATTTAGAAGAAATTATTGACACATTTGTATGTGAGTACAATCACGAAAGTCAATACGAAGCAATCAAATCACAAAGGCGTAAATAATTAACCCGACAAAAAATAAAAAAAGAAACGCGCGTTTCTTTTTTTTGTGTTATAATGCTTAATAGGCCAGCATGGTGGAATTGGTAGACACGCTAGACTCAAAATCTGGTGGCCGTGAGGCCGTGTCGGTTCGACTCCGACTGCTGGTATTTTTTTATGCATTGATGGCGTCTAAAAAGAGTTCTAAAAGAGAACGGTCGTAATAGATGCCTGCATATCTTTTAAGTTCCATGACCGCTTGATTGGTGGTCATTTTTTCTTTATAGGCACGTCCGCTAATCATCGTGTCGTATGAATCAATAATTCTCAATATTTTCGCATTGAGCGGAATGTCTTTGCCTTTAAGCCCAAATGGATAGCCAGAGCCATCAACGTTTTCATGATGGGTTAAGATTCCGTAAGAAATCCGTTTTAACTGAGGTATCGCATGCGCAATGCGATACCCGTATTCAGGATGTTTTTTAATTGCGTCTAATTCAATATCGTTTAAACGCCTTGATAGCGTGAAAATATTGGAACTAACACTTATCTTTCCAATGTCGTGAAGCTTTATTAAAAGTTCAAGGTCTTCCTTGCCTTGGTCATCTAAGTCAAGTTTTGGATACATCTTTTTGGCAAGCTTAGTCATTGAAGTCACGTGCTCAGACGTTTCATCACTCGCTTGATACAGTTTGTGTAGGATCGTTTTGAGAATCAGTTTGCCATGCATCGTGACGTTGTGACTTTTATAGGTAAACAAGTTGTTTTCTGCTTCAAGGTAAACTTTGCTGGTGTCATCGCTATTTCGTTTCAAAGCATATCCGAAAGCAGAAGAAACATGGACATCAAACAACTCACTTTCTAATAATGCTTTTTGAATGGATTTTGTCATATTTCGCATTTCATCATAATAATCAGGTGGCAAAATCGCCGCAAACTCATCGCCACTTATCCTAAATATTTGAGATTCTTTCGGCAAATGAAGTTTCAACAAGCTTGCGTAGTACTTAAGGAGTGCATCCCCTTTTGAGTGACCATATAAATCGTTGATGAGTTTTAATCCATTTATATCACACATTAATAAGACATAGATGTCTTCGATTTTTTCATCCGTTATTTGATTAAAGTGAGTTCGGTTAAATAGATTGGTTAAGGCATCCCGCTGGCTTTGATATTCGAGCGTAGACTCGTATTTCTT
>SKGE01000100.1 GCA_007117625.1 Candidatus Izemoplasma sp.
CCTCCTGGTGTTGCAATAATATCACACTCGATTTCGTTTTCAAAATCGCCAAACAACCAGTTTTTAACGGCTGATTGGAACTCTGGGGGTCCCATGATACTAGATGCATATTTGGCTTTTTGGATATCGTCTACTTTGTCGAAGGCGCGATAAACTGTATCGAAGGTTAATAGTTTACCGGTCTCATCAAAATAGGTTCCAAAAGCACCGTTAATGACATTTTCTAAACCGTATTTTTTACTTGCTTCAATGGCACCTTGAGCAGCCTCGAAAACGGTGTCGAGTATTTCTTTATCGTGTACAACTTCACTAACAAATAACTTCATTTGATATCACCTCTATTATGGTTTAAGGCGACGTTCAATACTTTTTAAAGCCTCTTCAGGTAATGCATCTTTTGGATCAAGTTGCATTAAGTATTCAATGCGCGATTCCATACGTTGTTTAAATTTATCGAGATAGTTTGAATCGTTTAAATCAGGGTTAAAGCCATCAATATCAACATACTCAGTATCTTTGAGTGGGCTGAATGGTTTGTAGGTGTTGGTGTTTTCAACAACCCCTTCAATCGCAGCTAAAGTTACGCTTGGCGTAATCTTTTTCTCACCGAAATGTCCAGTGTTAATGACATAGCAATCGACATTGTGATCTTCAAATAGTTTTTTAAAGTTTGTGTAATCATGGGACAATGGGTAAAGTCTGAACGGATTCGCATAAGGAACCATTGCGAGTTTAGTCGTATCGGCTCCGTGTTCTGCGCTTGTGCGTTTGGTTGCTAAGGTTGCACCAAGTGTAGAGGCGAGCGTAGCAGAATTAATTTTTAGCATCGGAGGTAGTGTTTCATCTTTCATAATCCAGAAGATTGCATTGACGCGTTCATCGAATTTATACTCACGAGCTGGTGTCCAAAGTTTTGATTTAACCGCACGACCATTTCCGTTTCGAATATCTTCAGTAACTGGTACGATGGCACCGTGTTCATCGAGTGTCGCGCCGACATTTTGAATCGTGAGCAAGTACTTGTTGTCTTTTGAATCTGTTGGGTAGTCTTGAACTTTGTCAAAATATGCTGGTTCTAAGGATACACTTGATGTATCCTGGTTAGAAATAACAAAAGCATCATCGTGAAGGACGGTGATATCGTATTTATCTTCGTGTTTTGAATGAGTAATCGTACTCTTACCAGATCCTGATAGTCCAAAAACGCTTAAGACAAAGTTGTCTTTGTTTTTTAAATTAAAACGTTTTTGACCACCGTGACAAGGTAAGTATCCGTTGCGTTGTGCGATACTCCAAGCCATCGTTAAGGATGATTTTTTGTGTTCCCCAAAGTAACGCATTCCGAACAGTGCTGCACAGTTGTGTTCGCGATCAAAAATCGCTAAGCCATCTTCGTGACCTTCAGCAATATAGTCTGGGTCAGAGTATAAGAAGATGTCACCTTCATCATAACCTCTAGAATTTTCATACATTTCTTTGACTTCTTCACTATAGACTTGGAAATTTAACATCCATGAATACAGTGTGTTTTCATACCCCTCAGGGATCAATAAATGCGCCTTGACGGTAAAATCTTCATGAAGACCGATGATGACTGTCGCATGGTACATTGTGCGATAGCGGTTTTCAAATAAACCATCGCGGATGATTTTAGCAAAATGTTCGGTATTATCTTTATTGATGATTCGTCTTGCTTGGGCTTGTCTACCGGTGATGACACCATCGTTAAACATTAAGAGGCGTGCATCGCTTGGAAGGCCTAAAGCTTCAGGATTATAGACTGGAAGGTCGCTAATAATCGTTCCTGGAGAATTTTTCGCTAAGTGATATGCTTCTTCAAGCGTTTGCACTTGAATCACATTGTTTTGGTAGTAAGCTGTTTCGATTGTCGTACGAATTCTACTGTATAAGTGAGGATTTTTTAATCCGATTTCACTGCGGTTTAATTTGCTTTTTGTAGACATAATAGCTCCTTTCAAGTGATAAAAAAGCAGAGGTCTGCTTTTTTACTCAATATTCCATTTGAATTTTTTACGGGCATCCACAAAATCTCTATGGATGTTTAACATTTTTTCAATACGACGTTCTGCCATAATGTTCGCAGCTTTGTAAGTTGGTATTTTTTCTTCACGGCTAATTTTGAAGATATCCATTAAGCGGTCATAAATGGCATCAGTGGTTTGAATCGCACTTGGTTCGTGGTATCCAATCATTTCATGATAAACATTGATGACACCACCTGCGTTAATTACAAAGTCTGGTGCATAAAGGATGCCTTTTTCATGCAAGATATCTCCATGACGCTCTTCTTTAAGGACGTTGTTTGCTGCACCCGCAATAATCTTTGTTTGTAAACGCTCTATCGTTTCATCGTTAATGATAGCTCCGATTGCATTTGGAGAGAAAACATCACTTTTCTTATCATAAATTTTGTCTGGTTCTACATATGAAGCGAGTGGATAAAGTTTTTTAAATTGTTCAACGCGCTCTTGGTCGATGTCTGTAAAATAGATTTTTTTGATATCGTGTTCTTTTAAGTAACGTACCATTTCTTGAACCACGGCCCCCACACCTTGGAAGGCAATCACTAGACCATCTAAATTATCTTGACCAAGTTTTTCTTTAACCGCTGCTAGCATTCCAACGTAAGTTCCTTTAGCAGTTAAAATGGTTGTGCTTCCAGCACCTTTGCGGAGGACACCTGAAACATAATCTGTTTCCATATCCATGTACTCACAGTCTTTTAAGGCAATGTTCATATCCTGTCCAGTGTACACGCGTCCTTTAAGACTTTGAATGTAGCGGCCGTATGAACGGAAGAACTCTTCGCTTTTAAGTTTTTTAGGATCTCCGATGATAACTGTTTTACATCCACCGATGTTCAATCCTGCGGCGGCATTTTTATAAGTCATTCCTTTTGCTAAACGCGTTACATCGTAAAGCGCTTCCTCTTCACTTGCGTAGTTATAAAATCTTGTACCGCCACATGATGGGCCTAAACGTGTATCGTGGATACAAGTAATTCCTTTTAAACCTGTTTCTTTGTTGTGGAAATAAATAACTTGTTCAAAACCTTCATTTGTGTACTCGAAAACGTCATTTGTAAAAGTGTTTTTCTTTGCCATTATGGTCTCCTTATTTTATATTTTTACGTCTGCGACTACTGCAGACAGTGCTATTGAATAATATTTACTATCAGTTGAATCGGCACGACTTGTTAAAACGATTGGTTTTTTAGCGCCTGCGATAACACTCGCACTTTTGGCATTGGCTAAAAACATCATACTTTTGTAGAAAATATTCCCTGATTCAATTTGTGGCATTAAAATGAAATCGACATTACCCGCCATCGGGTCAGTGATTCCTTTATGTTCTGCGGCATCTTTGTCAATGGCGTTATCAAGTGCGAAAGGTCCACCGACTTTGCAGCCTGTGATGTCACCGTTTTGATTGCGCTTAACAAGGGCTTCCGCATCGAGTGTAGCTTGCATTTTTGGATTGACTTTTTCCACCGCTCCAAGACATCCTACATTTGGTGTTTCAATACCGAGAGCATGTGCAATTACCACACCATTTTCAATGATTTCTTGTTTATTCTCTAAATCTGGGGCAATATTCATCGCTCCATCGCTCATTATTAAAAGTTTGTGATAGGTTGGTATTTCGATGACACTGACGTGAGAAATACGGTTTTTGGTTCGTAATCCGTAATCTTTATCGAGTGCAGCGCGTAAGATAACAGCGGTATCTACGTAACCTTTCATTAAGAAGTAACCTTCATTTCGATTGACGAGCTTCACTGACTCTTCACAAGCTTGCACCGGTTCAAACACATGCATGATTTGATAGTTTAAAGGATCGATATCTAAATCTTCTAAGGTCTCCTCGATGGCGTTTTGCTCACCAACTAAGATAGCATCAATAATATTAGCTTGTCTAGCTTTTTCAACGGCTTCCATGACATGGTGATCATTTGCTACCGCTACAACGAGTGTTTTTTTCGTTAATTCTTGCGCTTTTTTGACAATATCTTCCATCGATTGAATCATAAAAACAATCTCCCCTTTTTAGGTATATATTTTTGCTTCTTCATCCCCGTTTAGTACACGAAGCGCTCCAAGCGCTAAGGCTTCCATTTCATCTTCACCAGGGTAGACTAAGATATCAGAGATGAAACTCACGCGTTCTTTAATTAAGTTTACGGCGAGTTTATCATAAGCCACACCACCGGTTAAGACAATTGCATCAACATCACCTTTAAGAACCGTTGCACAGCTTCCAATTTCCTTAGCGATTTGGTAACACATGACACTAAAAATAAACTTTGCATGTTCGTCGCCTTGTTTAATCCGACGTTCGATTTCTTGTCCGTCGTTAGTTCCTAAGTAAGCAACCAATCCACCTTGTCCATAATTTTTCTTTTTAATTTCTTTTAAGGTGTAATCGCCATTAAATATCATTTTGTAGAGGGGTCCTAAAGGCACTTGCCCACTTCGTTCTGGAGACATTGGACCATCACCATCTAAGGCGTTGTTAACATCGATTACGCGTCCTTTTTGATGAGCTCCAACACTAATCCCACCGCCAAGGTGTGCAACAATTAAATTTAACGATTTATACGGTTTCCCTAAATCTTTTGCAGCTTTTAACGCTACAGCTTTCTGATTTAAGGCATGGAATAAGCTATCGCGTCTAATTTCTGGCATTCCTGTATATCGTGCGATATCTTCCATTTCATCGACTGCAACGGGATCTACGATATAACTCGGAACATCAATCGTTGCAGCAATTTCTCTTGCAAGCACACAGCCTAAGTTCGAAGCGTGTTCACCCCGTGGCGCTTTCTTAATGTATTCAATCATCGCATCACTTACGGCATACGTTCCACCTTCGATTGGTTTGAGCATCCCACCACGACCCACAATCGCATCGAAAGTTTCGACTTTGATATCAGCTTTTTCTAACGCTTCCATAATTGCTTTTTTACGAAAATCGTATTGATCAATGATGCGTTCAAATGTGGAAATCTCACTTGCATCATGCTTAACTGAATCCTTAAAAATACATGTATTTCCCTCGTATACAGCGAGCTTTGTACTCGTTGATCCGGGATTTATTGCTAAGACTTTTTTTGCCATAATTACCTCCTGAAAATCTTCCTTGAAACAACAATAAAAATTATAACATGTTAGCGTTTACAGTACAACGGTATATCGAGGAATTTTTTGGAAAAATTTGTATGATAGAAATTGTTTTAAATAAGCCCAATTTTTACAAAATAAAAACGCCGCAGCGTTTTTACTTAACAGGTTTTAATCGAGCTGTAAAATGACGTAAAACAGGTGGTTCATAGTCAAAAGCAACCCCTTTGAGTTGATTGCGTCTTTGATAAACGGCAATCACTGCATCAGCAACAACATCCATATGTGCATAAGTGTAAGTTCTTCTTGGTATCGTTAAGCGCATTAACTCTAAAGGACTTTTTAAGTTTTCTTTTGTATCGGGATCACGGCCAAGTAAGAACGAACCGATTTCAACGGCGCGAATCCCTGCTTCTAAATAGAGTTCATTAACGACCGATTGTGCCGGGAATTGATCAAATGGAATATGTGGCGCAAAAGCTTTGCAATCAACAAATACTGCATGCCCACCAACCGGATATTGGATGGGTACACCCGCATCCCTTAAACGATCCCCTAAGTAGCGAACTTGATCGAGGCGGTGTCTTAAATAATCTTCCTCTAAAGCTTCTTGTAACCCAACGGCTAAAGCATCCATGTCACGGCCACTTAACCCGCCATAGGTTGGGAAGCCTTCCATGGGAACGACATATGTTCGGCATTTTTCAAAAAGTTCGGTATTATCTTTAATCGCGATAATACCACCAATATTTGATAAGCCATCTTTTTTAGCACTCATTAAAAAGATGTCTGCTAAGGCAAATAACTCTTGAGAAATCTCTAAAATGCTTTTTTTCTCATACCCCGCTTCACGCTGCTTTACAAAGTACGCATTTTCAGCATAACGTGCACCATCGATAATCACGGGGATATCATATTTCTTTGCGACCGCACTGGCTGCGTGAAGGTTTTCCATGCTTACAGGCTGTCCACCCGCAGAGTTATTGGTCACAGTTAGTATCACGCCAGCGATGTTTTCTTTACCTTTTTCGATAATGATTTTTTCGAGTCTATCAATATCAAAGTTTCCTTTAAACGGATGATAGGTGCCCGTTTCAAAACACGCATCGATGACACAGTCAATCGCCCGTGCTCCTGCAAGCTCAACATGCGCACGTGTGGTATCGAAGTGCATGTTTGAGATAAAGAACATGCCTTTTTTATCCACGAGTTGTGGCAAAACAATTTGTTCGGCTCCGCGACCTTGGTGCGTAGGGATAAAGTATTTATATTGCGTGATATGTTTTACCACACGGTCTAATCGATAGAAGCTTTTGCTGCCGGCATAAGCTTCATCACCACGCATTAATGCCGCCCATTGTTCTTGACTCATCGCTCCGGTTCCAGAGTCGGTTAAAAGATCTATATATACATCTTCACTTCGCAAAGAAAAAGGGTTGTACCCGGCGTCTTCTAAAAGTTTAACCCGTTCTCTTTTAGTTGTTTGTTTAATCATCTCTACCATTTTTATACGGTATGGCTCAGCCATATAATGTTTGTCCATAATGTACTCCTTATGTTCATGATGGTTTCATTATACATAAAGCATCACCAAAAATAAACCCTTTATGTAAACGCTTTTATAATTTTTTATGCGAAGCTTGAAATCCCCATCAATCGGTATGGTATACTAGTTTTTGATAGGAGTTGATAAAATGGAACTTTTAAAACCTTATAAGTTAGGAAAACTAGAATTAAGAAACCGCTTTGTAATGGCACCGATGACGACCTATAGCGGTGAAAATGATTTTCATGTTTCTAGTGAAGAACTGCTTTATTATGAAGCAAGAAGTAAATCGCTAGGCATGGTTTTAACTGCTGCAACAAGTATCAATGAACAAGCGCAAGCTTTCGACAAACAAATTACGTTAAAAGATGATCGCTACATCCCAACGATGGCTGTGCTTGCAAAAGTGATTCAAAACCAAGGGGCAAAAGCGGTTGTTCAACTGCATCACGGTGGGCGTATGAATGTACCAGCACTTTATAAAGACCAAAGCAATATTGTTTCTGCGAGTGCTATTAAAGCACCAAGAGAAGGTTTAGCAACACCGAGAGCGTTAGAAACCGAAGAAGTTAAGCAGACGATTAACGACTTTGTAAAAGCAACTGAAAGAGCCATCAAAGCGGGCTATGATGGTGTTGAACTTCACGGTGCAAATACCTATTTGCTGCAACAGTTTTTTTCTCCGCATTCGAACCGAAGAAGCGATCAGTACGGTGGAAGTTTAGAAAAGCGTATGCGATTTGCCGTTGAGATGATTCAAGCGGCGAGAGCTTGTATTGAGAAACATGCAACGAAACCATTTGTTCTCGGATACCGTTTTTCACCAGAGGAACTTGAGACACCAGGTATTACCATTTCTGATACTGTAGCATTCGTGAAAAAGTTAAAAACCTTACCACTAGATTTTTTACATATTTCACTCGGCCACTACAAACAAACTTCGATGCGTGATCAGGCTGACAAGAAACCGATTGTTGATTATATTCAAGAAGCTTTAAACGGTGAAATACCACTGATTGGGGTCGGACAAATTGAAACGTTGAAAGATGCTGAAGATGCATTACAATCTGGGTATGATCTACTTGCTGTAGGGATGCCATTAATCGCTGACCCTGACTGGGTAGAAACGATTAAACAAGGTGGCTTAAACAAGGTAGTTCGACCGACGACGTTGCCGCGACCACTGTTCGATCGACTGTATAAAAATCGTCAATGGTTTGCAAAAAGAGGCTACACCTTTGAACTTGAATAATATAGCTTCTCACTGTATAATTTATACATAAAAAGCAGGAGGGTTATAATGTACGAAATTGATCTCATTAAAAATACAAAGCTTGCTAAACAGCTAGGTGGTCCACCCATCTTTATCGACGGATATTTACATCGTGCTAACATTAATCATCATGATTTAACACTTGATATTAAAATACTTTCACAAAACAATCCGTTGTTAAATAGGGATACTTTGGTGCAGTTAAAAATGATTGGGATTAAACGTTTGCATTTTGACTTTTTAAACATTAAAAATCAGTTGATGATTATCCATGATTTAGAGATTCGTAAGGAAGGGACAGGACTTCACATGATTTTAGAGAGTAACACCGGTGAAATTAGTGAAGTATGGTTTGAGTCTATTGAGTTACACCATTTAAACTAGTGCGTATGCGCTAGTTTTTTATATATGATTAATATAGTGGTTTTTAGTTATATTGTTTGCGTTTAATGAAGAAATGTATGAATGTGATTCATTTTTGAGTTTGACACAAGAAGAAATACAAAAGCTTACTACAATGAAGTACTAGATGAAGAAAGTGTCGATGGAGATTACCTTAAAGATGAAGAGAAATTTATATTTGTGGCGTTTGGGACATCTTTCTTTAAAAATCAAGGCGTCGATTGATTCATGAAAAAGGCTGAGTACGAACTTACTTTATGTTTAGCCTTTGATTTTTCCAAGGTATGTTTTGTCTGGGTATGTTCGTGTTAGAAAACAAAAGAAAAGCGATTTTCACACTGTGTGATCATCGCTTTATTTACTTTGGGATTTGTAGGTGTTGTAGCCACCTTCTAATACAAAAATGTTTTTTGGGAATCTTGTAAGTAGTTTTCGTGCAGCTTTTCTTGATTTTTTTCCGTTTTGGCAGTACAAGTATAAGTCTTGATCTTTACGAACTAAAGTTTGCTTTTTGTTTTTTAAAAAACGAGTTGAAAAGTTTCTTGCACCTTTGATTTTTTCTTTTTCGTATAGCTCTTTTTTTCGTATATCGACAAGTTGTCCTTTGCGCATGTTTTTCTTGAATGTTTCTAAAGGGATGACTTGCACACGGTTGTACATTTTCTTTTTCATGGTTTTGTTTGAAAACCATTGCCCTAATAGAACCCCAACAACAACGATAAATATAAATGGTAAAATTTCCTGTATACCCATTTTCTCACTCCTAACAATGTAATTATAGTGAAGGCATTTGAAAAAGTCAATTAATTGCGTAGGATAAACATGTCTATAGACTTCAAATTGTTCAAAGTATGGTATAATATACCCATCAATTATCAGGATGTGCTACGATGAAATTACAACGTTTATACTTACTGTATGGCTTCGGTGTTTTAATTGGATTCGTTATGACCTTTGCCTTTATTATTGGTTTTCGACTTCAAAACGAGGGGTATTTACGCTCTGGGGTTGTTTTGGTCTATAGCGCGCTGCTGACTTGGCCACTTTATGTTTTGTTTACGGTGTTTTTTTCTGTATTTTATCGTCATGACAAGGCAAAAGTAACGCTGATAAAAAAGTTACAAAAATCACATTTTCTAGTGCCTTTAGGTGCTGTTTTAGCGGTACTGTTTATTCCGCTTTTATATTTAATTTTAGGATAAGAGGTGACTACGGTGAAAAAAGTTGAAATGGTATATTTTGAATATTTTAATGAGCCTTTAGAAGATTATAAAGTATTTCAAGAGCATGCAAAAATCAGTAAACAAGCGTATACGTTGATTGGAATTTTTATCCTTTTATCGGTTTATTTTGCGTTAGAACTTTTTTCAGTGGTTGATACGAATGCCTTTGATTTGATGTTTTATCTAGTTGCGACGGTTTTAACACTTGTGATACCACTTATTTATATATTAGCCCAAAAGCGTCGCTATATTGTCTTTGCAGATCGTGCTTTGATCAAGTGTTCGGGATTAAAGAAAGCTTTTATGATGCCGTTTGAATCCATTAAGCAAGTTCAAACAGATCATGAAGATACGCTTGTTTTAGTCGCCAATAATAAAAAGAAAATGACCTTGATTATGTCTGAATATGAAGCGCCTTTTGATAAGTTGCGCGATGTTTTAAATTTTATGGGATTTTTTGGGACTGAGGCAAAATCTTTTACGATTGATTTTACAGATAATGATATCATTGTTGAAGAAGAAAAAGCGGTCATGGACGAGGATACGTCACAACTGTTTGAAAAGTTTATTAAAAAGTATAAGTTTTTAACACCGGGCTTTTTAGAAGACTTGATTTTCTATAATATTCAAATCGATAAAGTATCATTAACGCAAGCGAAGCATATTATTTTCCATTTATCGCATCTTGATGTCAAACCCAATCATCCTGAAAATCCTTCGTTTAAAGCCCAAAAGACTGATGAAGCGATGGTTATTTTTGAAAATGTTTCAGAGTTGTCGGTACATAGTTTAAACGACAAAGGGCGAAAAGATGAGTTGATAGGAACGGATGTTCAAGCGGTACGGGATACGGCAAAAGGTTCGATTATTTTTGAGGCATCTTTTGATCCTGACAAAGATGATAAGCTGATCGAGTTTATTATGTCTCACACTGCACAAAAACAGTTGGTAAGGTTCCGATTTAGTGAAATTATTGCTGGATGGAATGGGTTTACCGGAGATAGCTGGTTTGAGAAACAATAAACATTGAAAAAGCAAAAAAAAACTTATATAATGGTTGCATGACTTAAGGAGGATATTTATGATTACAACAAATGATTTTAAAACAGGACAAACCATCCAACATGATGGAAACCTATATATTATTTTAGAATTCTTGCATGTAAAGCCGGGTAAAGGAAGTGCTTTTGTAAGAAGTAAGTTGAGAAACTTGCGTTCTGGTGCGGTTACTGAGAAAACTTGGCGTGCTGGGGAAAAAGTTCAAACAGCGATGATTGAAAAACAAAAGATGCAGTATTTGTACGCAAATGGAGACATGCATGTCTTTATGGATAATGAAACCTATGAGCAGATTGAGATTACTGCGGATCAGTTAAAAGTTCAACTCAATTACTTAAAAGAAAATATGGAAGTCAATGTCATTTCTTTTGAAAATGAGATCTTAGGGGTCGATTTACCTGAAAAAGTGAGTTTGCGCGTTACTGATACACCGCCGGGTGTTAAAGGTAATACCGTTACGAATGCTACTAAAGATGCAACGGTCGAGACGGGTTACCAATTGCAAGTACCTTTGTTTATTGAGATTGATGATGAGATTATTATTAATACCCAAACGGGTAAATATAGTACCAAAGCATAAGGGAGTGAAGTTCTTTGGAAGATTCCGCCAGGCTTTTTCTACTAATAGGAACTGTGCCCACCAGTAGTATTGTTTTATTACTTGGGTTATTAATTGTGTCAAGTTTCTTTTCGATGAGTGAAACTGTGTTTTCTAGCTTGAACGTGATACGGATTCGAACCTTTATTGAAGAACATCGTAAAGGTGCGAAAAAAGCTTATTGGATTCACGAACATTTTGATTTGACACTATCGACGATTTTGGTCGGTAATAATTTAGCGAATGTTGCGCTCGCTACGGTAAGTGTGAGCGTTTTTTCCACGTTGTTTGTCGGACAAGAAACGCTTGTTATGGTGTTGAATACGTTTGTGATGACAACGATTATTCTTATTTTTGGTGAGATTATTCCGAAGAGTCTTGCGAAGATGCATTCGGATTCAATTGCGTTGAAAATTAGTGGATTGATGTATGTGTTGATCAAGCTTATGCGTCCGGTGACATTTGTCTTTATCACGATTAAGTCATGGTTCGTAAAACCTGACAATCGTGTGACAATCAGTGTCACTGAGGATGAATTAGAAACGATTATCGATACTATGGAAGAAGAAGGCTCAATCGATGAAGATGAGGCTGAAATGCTTCAAAGTGTACTTGACTTGAGTCAGCGTAAAGTTTATGAAATTATGACGCCACGGGTTGATATGGTAGCAATCAATGTCACGGCTACTGAAGAAGAGATCAAAGAGGTGTTTTTTGAACACCAGTTTTCGAGGTTGCCAGTTTATGAAGGGTACCGCGATAATATTATTGGCGTTTTAACCGAACGTGATTTTTTCACCTCTTTAATTAAAAAGCAAACCATCGATGTGCGAAAGTTGATGAAGTCACCTATCTTCGTGTCGAAATCGATGCGTGTTGATACGCTCATTGAAACGTTGCAAAGAGAGAATACGCATTTAGCTGTCGTTTCCGATGAGTTTGGTGGCACGAGTGGGATTGTTACGATGGAAGATGCATTAGAAGAACTTGTTGGAGAAATTTATGATGAACATGATGATGTCGATGATGAGTTTATTAAAAGTCACGCAGAAAATGAGTTTGATGTCAATGCGGACATCTATCTCGTTGATCTTTTTGACGACCTAAATTTAGGAACACCTCCGAGTGAAGATAAAACATTAGGTGGATGGTTGTTTGAACGTTTTGAAGATATTCCCGAGGTTGATATGAAGCATGTTATACGTCAAAGAATTGTCAATTATGACCATAACAGTGAGCAAACTGATGAGATAGAGATTACATTTGTCATCCGTGAGATTAAAGACCGGCGCATAAAAAGAGTACATATTGATGTACGAGCACTTACAACAAATCTCGAAGAGGAAACTGGTGATGTTTAATGGAACGGTTGCAAAAAGTTATTGCAAACAGTGGATTGTGTTCAAGGAGAGTTGCTGAAGAACTCATTGAACAAGGTAAGGTTACTGTCAATGGTGAAGTGATCCAAACGATGGGTGTAAAAGTGTCAAAAAAGGACCATATTTTAGTCGATGGTAAGGCTTTACCAGAAAGTAACTTAGTCTATTATGTTCTGTACAAACCTGAAGGCTGTGTCAGCACGGTTGAGGATGAAAAAAATCGTAAGACAGTACTCGATTTTGTACCATCGACGGAACGTGTGTTTCCAGTTGGACGTTTAGATTATGATACGAGCGGTTTGTTGTTGATTACTAACGATGGAACATTTAGTAACTTGATGACGCAACCGACGAGTCGGATCGAAAAAGAATATTTGGTTAAAGTTGAAGGGTTTTTAAGAAAAGAGACTTCAGCACGCGTCGAACGCGGGATTAAAATTGATGATTATAAGACACGTCGTGCGCGGATTCGCAATGTCGTTTATAATAAAAAAACAGAAACAACATCACTATCGCTAATTATTACTGAAGGAAAATACCATCAAGTGAAGCGGATGTTTGAAGCGGTCAACCATCCTGTAATCAAACTAAAACGGACGCGTTTAGGGATTGTGACATTAGATGACATGGCAAAAGGTGAGTTTCGTTTATTGAAACCCCATGAGTTGAAACAGTTGAGACATTTGGCGAAAAAAAAGTAATGTTAATTTCTTGTTAAGAGATTGTGTTCGGATTTGTCATTGTGATACAATGAGTTGATGAATGTCTAGAGGTGAGCGTATGAGGAAGCTTAATCATTATCAAACCGATATATTATTTGTGATTTTAGTCATTGTGTTTCAGTGGATTTTTACTTATTTTTATCCTTTTAGGAATCCTGAAGCAGAGACAGACATTGCCGTTAATCAACGGTTCATTTTTCTAGAGTTTGAGTTTGTTGATTTGAACACCACAACACTTTATGTTCCAATTGTAGCCATTATCTATGCGGTGTTGTTGTTGGTGTTAATCCTTCAAAAGAAGCGAAGGCTTGCACTGATTTACGGGTTCGGCATTGCATTGGTTGCTAAGGTATCATTTTTAACGGATCTTTATGCCTTATCAGGGCAAACCTATACAGATTTAAGTGTTTCTGGATTTCTCTCACAACGCATTGTCGATAATGATACAGTATTAGCGCAAAATATTACCTTTTATGTGCTGTTGGTTTTATTAGTCATAAAGATAGGTATTTATGTTCATGATACGGTGATTCGAATGAGGCTTAAACAAAATAGTAACAACAATACATAAAAATGCGGTTCACGCGAACCGCATTTTTTTATGTTTTCTTTTGTTTTTGCTTCATCAATGCGTTGTCAGCATTGCGCATTAACTGCTTAACACTTTGCGTTTTTTCTGTTAGTTCGGCGATGCCAAAGTCGAAGTTAATGTTGTGCTTTTCAAGTTTTTTATGTGTCTTTACTGTTTCTTTAAGTGTTTTTAGGAGTGTTTGTGCACCTGATGCATTTGTGCTGTTTAAGATGAGTAAAAACTCATCCCCGCCGATTCGACCAATAGTGTCGCTGCCGCGCAATCTTTTTTGAATCGTTTTAGCGAATGCTTTTAAAACATCATCTCCAACTTCGTGACCATAACTATCGTTAATAGCTTTGAAGCTAGTGATATCAAGGATTGCAATGGTTATTGGATCTTTGTTTCTTTGATAGGTTGCGAATACATTGTCTAATTGAATGAGGATGTAACGACGATTGGCGATGCCAGTAAGGCTGTCAAAGGCAGCGAGTTGGCTTAAATGATTGATGAGCATTAAGTTATATAAATCAGCTTCGATGCTTGATTTGAAAAGATTTAGAAGTTTACGGTGCTTTTCATCAAAAGGGTTTGATTTGGAATCTAAGATGCAGATTGTTCCAAACACTTCATCATCGTGCCATTTGATTGGAAGTCCGTAGTAGGCAATCATATTGAGAGCTATATCTGGATTGTCTTTCCACGTGTCGTGATTTAAGGCGTTTTCAACATGCAAAGGTTGATCTTTACCAATCACCGTTTCACAATACAAACCGTGACCTAAAGTATCCTTGTCTATATTTTTGTAAGGGTTTTGTTTGTTTGTGCTTTTAACGAAAACTTCCATGTTTTTTTCGGTGATGCGCATAATTAATCCAGCAGGTACATTGAAAATGTCCGCTGTGGCATTCAAAATACCTTGCCATTTTTCGATTAAGTCATCAGTGATTTTTGGTTTGCTTTCACTTGAGATTTTGACTTTTTTTGAGAGGTTTTCCTCTCGTATAAAAACATCTGCAAAACGCATGGTTTTTCCCCCCGGAATGAATCTTTAATAAATATGCAATGTTATTGGTTTAGTCCTCTAAGGTTGTCTTTATAGATGCAATCGTATCAATGAGAATCTCATTATTTTTCAAGTCGATAAGGGAAAGGTCAATATCGACATTGATGCCAAATTCTAGGCTTTCATTATCTTTGGTGCGCAGTTGCGTTGTAGAGCTCATTGAGAATAAAGAACCAGAAGGAACTGAAACAAAACGAATTGAAGAAGCGCCACCACTAGTTGGAAGCCCAATTAACGGTGCATCTAAATATTCGTATAGTAGGTAGCTTAAGTAGTTCCCAGCGCTGTAAGTGATTGTTGAAGTTAGTACATAGTAGTTAAAGTCATAGGTGGTATCAACGGTTGATTGATAGGTAATGTTTCTTACACTGTGATCGGCAGAGTCTCGAATCACCAGTGATAAAGGTTGTTCGGTTATTAGTGCCATAATTTCTAAGGTATGTAACAACGATCCTCCTGTGTTGCATGAAAGGTCGATAATCACATCTTCGATGTTATCTTCTTTAGCCTGATCAAGTGCTTCTTTAAATTGATTTGGTGTCTGTTCTGTGATATTAGAAATTTCGATGACAGCGATGGTCTCATTGAGTTTTTTGTAGCGTAAGCCACTGTAACAGAGGTTGAGTTCTTGTGCTTCTTTTAATGCATTATTGAAAGCCTGTGTTCGATCGCTTCTCATAAAATCACTACTTGGTGGAATGGTTAGGAAGGGTGAGTAAGAACCGTTTATCATATAGCTTGTATGTAAATCGTCCAACCGTGCAAGATTCGCATAGATCATTCGGTAGTGATCTGGTGCGAACAAAAACCGTGTGCGATAGTGTCGAATGAAGTGTTCGAAGTCTTCTCCATCACCATACTCATGTACGCCGTGGAAATAGTTAAATAATATGCGCATATGTTGTAAGGTTTGATGCATGAGTTCATCGCTGAGACGGGTGTCGGCTAAGTCTGTGTTTCTTATGACGGCTGAAAAGTTTGTGGTCGGCTGGATGAATATTTCTTTGGCGTTATAGTATAAAAACACCCAGTTCGAGCCAAATAGAATATTCCCGAGTTCAAATGGAATATAAATGATATCATCTTCAATCACTGGTTCATAATAATAAGTAGTTAAATCAATTGAAAATGGAGTTCCTTCTATGAGTTCAAAATGTGTATATTCATAAAAGCTTGGATCGTATGCTGGAAATAACTCGTATTGGCCGAACTGTCGATGACTGTAAGTCACAACTGATGTATTTAAATCAATAGTAAGTGTATAGGTCACGTCATCGATGAGTGTACTATTATGGTCCACGTGGTGTTCAATGATTAATATGTCTTTGTCAACGCTTGATTCAAACGAACCATTGAAATAAAGCGTTGAAAAAACATCGATTAAAAGCTCTATATCGATATATGGAATCTCTGAGTTGTTTTGAAAGTGGAGTTCTAAGGCGCTTGGTAGGTACCCTAAATATTGATCAGGTTGTGTCGGCGTGTAAAGCTCTTTGTTA
>SKGE01000056.1 GCA_007117625.1 Candidatus Izemoplasma sp.
CATCGTTCACGAACGATTTTCGCGATTATTCTTTACAGTCCATCGATGACTGCAGGGATTGCGATGGCCGTTGTGTGGACCGTCATGTTTTCTGGAGATGCGACTGGGTATATTAATGCACTTTTATTAAATTGGGGATTTATTCAAGAACCCATTCAGTTTTTGACCTCTCCTGATTATTTAATGAATATTATGATTGTAGTATCTTTATGGGGGAGTATGGGTGTTGGTTTCTTGGCGATGCTAGCAGGTATTTTAAATATTGATCAAACGCTTTATGAAGCAGCTTACATGGATGGAATGAAAAATCGTTGGCAAGAGATTTTCTATATAACGATTCCCTCGATGAAACCACAAATGTTATTTGGAGCGGTTATGGCTGTCGTTGGAACCTTCCAAGTCGGAGCGATTGGGGTTCAGCTATCTGGGGCGAACCCAACCCCGCAAAATGCTGGACAGTTGATGGTAAACCATATTGAAGACTTTGGCTTTATTCGGTATTTGATGGGGTATGCATCTGCGGTCAGTGTGGTTTTACTGGTGATGATTTATTCGATTAGTAAAGTAACGTTTAGTATTCTTGGAGAAAGGGATTAGGAGGTGCGAATATGGCGAAGTTTAGTGGAATGAAGATTAATCCGAAAACCTTTCATCGGAGTCAAATTAAGTTTTATGTGATACTGATTCCTATGGCGGCATTTGTCGCGCTACCGATTCTTTTTATTGTCAGTCATGCGTTTAAGCCGATGAATGAGTTATTTGCGTATCCACCTCGTTTTTTTGTTCGGGTACCTACCTTACAAAACTTTCGGAACTTAGTGCAGTTAGCCGCTGATTCTGGGATTCCGTTTAGCCGCTACTTATTTAATAGTATTTTAGTCACAGTAGTTGGGGTATTTTTGAGTATTTTGGTTACCTCACTTGCGGCTTATGGTTTGTCAAAACTTAAATTTAAAGGAAAGAAGTTGCTGTTTGAAATCAATACATTAGCGTTAATGTTTGTTCCGATTGCAGTAACGATTCCACGTTATTTAACGATTTCAAGAATGGGATTGATCGATTCGTACATGGTATTGATCTTACCGTTGATTGCGATTCCTGTTGGTCTGTTCTTAGTGAAGCAGTTCATCGATCAAACACCAAATGAAGTGATTGAGGCTGCAAAGATCGATGGCGCCAGTGAAATGCAGATTTTCTTGAAGGTTATTATGCCAATTATTGCACCTGCGGTGGCGACGGTTGGTATTTTGTCGTTTCAGTTGATTTGGAACGATGTTGTCGGCCCATCACTTTATATTGATAGTGAAAGTATGAAAACACTGTCGTTTTATTTCTCTACTTTGGCTGCGCTTGTAGGGAACCCTGTAGCAGGACAAGGCATGATGGCTGCGGCTAGTTTAATTATGTTTGTGCCAAACATACTAATGTTCTTATTCTTGCAATCTAAAGTCATGAACACGATGGCGCATTCAGGGATCAAATAATGAAAAAATTGTTTTATGCCTTTTCCGTTTTACTGCTTATATTGGTAACCTTTGGCACAGAGGTACAAGCAGAGACAGGTGTTCGCTATCGAACGTTTACACTGAGTGATGGAAGGCTAGTTCCGACACAAACGGCATATGTCCCGATTGATTTTATGACTGAACTTGGTGGAGAACCGATTGGGAATCCTCAAGATATTTATATCGATCAAAATGATGTGATATATATCGCTACAAGAACAACGCAGGGCCAAATTATGCGTTATGATATGACCGCACAAGAATTAACGATTATCGGTGCAGGGTTCTTAAATGATCCTAGAGGCGTTCATGTTAATAGTGTGGGTGATATTTTTGTCGCTGATTACGGTAACCGTGTTGCATATCGTTTGGATGCTGCTGGAAATATTTTACAGCGATTTGACCGTCCGGATTCACCGCTTTTTGGCGATAGTTCGTTTACGCCTGAGAAAATCTTGAGCGATGCGCGTGGTAATGTTTATATTTTGAATGATGCAACGAGTAGTCGAGGGATGATGCAATACTCTAATACAGGAGTGTTTTTGGGCTATTTTGGAACCAATACGATTCAACCAACGTTGAGAACGATTTTACAGTTTACTTTCTTTACGCAAGAACAGTTAGATCAGTTGTTTAATATTTCGCCCCCAAGGGTGTATAATTTAGCGATCGATCAACGCGGTTTGATTCATACCGTAAGCCGCGGGACTGAAGGCGACGGTGTGAAGCGTTTAAACATTAGCGGTGGAAATCTTTTGCCAGATATGTTTCATCCGTCAGATTTGGTAGATGTTTTTGTTGGTCCGATTGGAAATATTTATGTTATTACCCAATCTGGTCATATTTATGAATATGATATCGAAGGAAACTTATTGTTTCGATTTGGAGGCCAGTTTGGTAGTAGTGAAACACAAGGGTTTATTTCAACGCCAACGGCGATTGCCGCAGATAGCAGCTTCAATTTATACGTATTAGATGAAGCCAGAGGGTCTGAAGGGTTAACGATCTTTTATCCTACGCAATTTGCGACACAAGTACATACGGCATTAACGTTTTATCAAGATGGTAATTATGCTGAGAGTAAAGAACCGTGGCAAGAAGTGCTTAAGATGAATGACTTCTTTGATCTTGCGCACCGTGGCTTAGGTAATGCTTACTTTAGTTTAGGTGAGTATGAGTTAGCGCTTGAAGAGTATTACATCGCGAATGACCGTGCTGGTTATAGTGAGGCTTACTGGGAAGTTCGTAACATTTGGTTGCTTGCAAATGTAGGGAATGTGATTGGTGGTATGTTCTTTTTAATCGCTGCATTTGTTGTCAATATTAAGGCACAGTTTGTCCCTAAACTGCTTGAACCTGTTAAAAAAGGGATTGCGAAAAGTAGAGAAAAAGTTAAGCTTTTAGATGATTTATTATATGTGTTTACATATCTGAAAAACCCTGCAGAATCAAGTTACCATATTAAACGAAAAAATCGGGTTAATACTTTTTCTGCGACAGTGTTATTGCTAATATATTTTGCACTTTATGTGTACTATATATATAACTTAAATTTCTTGTTCAACTTTAGAAGATTAGAAAACATTAATTTGGCAGAAGAAGTGATAAAAGTGCTTTTACCGATCGGCCTTTGGGTTGTTTGTAACGCCTTAATTGGGTCTATTCGTGAAGGTGAAGGACGGATTAAAGATGTATATATTACCACAATTTATAGTTTAGCCCCATTTTTCTTGTTACTACCAGTCATTACATGGTTATCGCATGGGCTTACTTATAATGAAGGATTCTTAATTAGCTTTGCACATACGATTGCGATCGGACTCGCTGGGATTTATTTCTTCTTTATGGTTAAGGAAACGCATTTCTATACTGTCAAAGAAACGATTCAATCGATTTTAGTCACAGCATTTACGATGATTATGATGTTGCTTGGTGTGATTATTGTATATGTATTATTAAATGAGCTTTTCATGCTCTTTAGAGATATATGGTTGGAGGTGTATTATCGTGTTTTCAGCAGTTAAAAAACTATTGGTTTTAGGATTACTTATCGGCTTTGTGGCTACGATTGTACACACCGCTCAAAATGATCTGCGGTTCGGCAGTGATGAACCGTTTGGGGTAAACCCATTTATTGAAGAAATCATGCTTTCTTCTTCACGTTTTACCCAACCTGAAGATTTGCGGGATGTCGAGCTTGAACATTATGTAGAGATAACGAGTCAGGATACGTATTTGTTTGAGAATGATACGTTTGCCCTTTATATGAATCAAAATACGTATTCCTTTAAGGTTGAAGACTTAAGAAGCGGGTATGTTTGGAATACTGCAATCGATAGTCCTCAAGCTGGTGGATTAAACACATTGTTTAGAACTGGCATCGGGCTTGAGTATATTAATATTTTACAAGGACACTCAAGGGTGAATAATATCCCTATCACGGACATGGAGTACACTTCAGAGATTCATCTTGAAGCCAATCGTGTGCAGATCGATTTTCAAATAGATTATTATTGTCCGCCTGGGCGCTGTGAAAATTATCGTCGGCAATATTTAGCGGGCGATGAGCGTTACACGTTTGAAGGGTTGTTAGAATCTGGTTATTTAAACCTTGATATGTCACTCCGTCTTGAGGTAGAACTCACTGAAAAAGGAATCGTTGCAACGGTGCCTTATGAGCATCTTGAAGAGAGAAATACGGACATTGTTCGCTTAGCGAGTATCATTGTTTTTCCTGGCTTAGGGGCAACGCGTATGGATGATATTCCAGGCTATATGTTTGTTCCTGATGGTGTTGGGGCCTTGATTCGTTATGAAGATAATGAAAGAAGATACACACAAATTTTCAATGAACGCTTCTTTGGCGATAACGTAGGAGCGGTTTCTAGAGTCGCAGCTAGAGACATTAATTATCCATTATCAATGCCTATTTTTGGAGCGGTTCATGGCGTTTATCAAAATGCATTCTTAGCGATCATTGAAGAAGGTGCTTTAAATGCGAGATTACAGGTTTATCCTAACGGTGTAAGGAATCAAAATCATAATCTAATTTTTACCAAATATGATATTCGACAAGTTTTTACGCAGCCATTTAGTAGAGACGGAAGTGTAGGTAGTCCTCGTATTCATCAGTTAAGCACCTCGGATGTTCGAGTTCGTTACGACTTCTTAACCGGCGATGATGCAGATTATGTTGGGATGGCAAATCATTACCAACAACATCTCGCAACGCATGGGGATTTATCGCGTTTA
>SKGE01000027.1 GCA_007117625.1 Candidatus Izemoplasma sp.
ATGAGTTTAAGGTAAAGGTATCTAAGCCACTAATCTCTGAAAGCATTCGTTGTGTTTCATAATAGACATGTAAGGTACCTTGAACCGTATCAAGCGGTTGATACGGATGTAAGTTCGCAAACCCTGGAAGGTTGGCGATATCTTGGTTTATCTTTGGATTGTATTTCATCGTGCAAGATCCTAATGGATAAAACCCTTTTTCAATCCCAAAGTTTTTAAAACTTACATTGGTGTAGTGTCGCACAACATCAAGTTCACTGACTTCTGGTAAACCAGGGCAATCAGGACGTAATAATTGGTCGGGTAAATCATAGTTTTTGATCGTACTTTTTGGCAAACTATAGCCTTTGCGGTCTTTGGTTGAAATTTCAAAAATTAATTTATCGTAATACATTATTTCAACCCCCCAATAATCGCAACAAAGTCATCGATTTCAGCTTTAGTACGCTTTTCTGTGACGGCAAATGTTACGAGTGATTTTTTGCGTGGATCGAGTTTTTCAAGTGCTAACGGTCCTAAATAACCGTGTTCTTTTAAAGTTTCATTTAAAACATCGATATCAAGGGATGTTTTTAACGTAAATTCTTTAAAGAACGGTCGATCATAGATCTTTTCAAAAGTTGGTAAGGCTAAAAGTTGTTCTTCTAAATAATGGGCGTGGTTAAAAGAAATTTTCTGTGCTTCGTAAACACCTTTTTTACCCATAACTGACATATAAATTGTCACAAACAAAGCGAGTAAGCTTTGGTTGGAACAAATATTTGAGTTGGCTTTATCACGACGGATATGCTGTTCACGAGCTTGTAAAGTTAAAACAAACGCACGCTTTCCATCTTTATCTTTTGTGACACCACAAATACGCCCTGGCATTTTTCGCATATATTTCTTTGATGTTGCCATATAGCCAATGTATGGACCACCATAAGAAAGCGGTACACCGAGTGACTGTGCTTCACCCACCGCGATATCGACACCCCAACTCGCTGGGGTTTTTAAATGCGTCAGCGTACTAGGGTCTTGATTAAGAATAAACAATCCTTTGTGTTCTTGAATAACATCGCTAAAACCAGTATAGTCCTCAACGATCCCATAGACGTTTGGCGATTGAACGATGACACCGGCGTATTCTTTACTCATAAGCTTAGATAAGGCTTCTAAACTTGTTTGGCCTTGGTCTTCTTTAATCAACACCACTTCAATCCCGCGATATTTGGCATAGGTCTTAACGACTTCAATAATATTAGGATTGACCGTTTCACTAATCAAAATTTTGTTCGTACGACGATGTCCGCAAGCCATAAACATGGCTTCGGCAGTTGCCGTTGCACCATCGTACATCGATGCGTTTGAGACATCCATCCCAGTAAGCTGTGTAATCATACTTTGATATTCAAAAATATACTGCAAGGTTCCTTGTGAAATTTCTGGTTGATACGGTGTATAAGCTGTCAAGAACTCTTGACGCTCAATAAGATGACGAATAATACTCGGGGTGTAGTGGTCATACGCACCCGCACCCATAAATGGAATGAGTGGTTTATTTTGTGAAGTTAATTTTTCAAAATGACTGTAAAGCTCAAGTTCAGACATACTCTCAGGTAAGTCCATATCCCGATGCATCAGCTCTTTAGGTATTTCAGCGAACAATGCATCAAGATCTTTTACCCCAATCTTATCGAGCATTGCTTGAACATCTTCATGCGTATGAGGCATATATTTATGCATCGAAAACCCTCCTATTCGCAGTTATCTTCGTATTCTTCTGCGTTTAATAGTTTGTTTAGTTCTGTTTCATCTTCAATTTCTACTTTAATAATCCAGTTTTCATATGGCTCTTCATTCAATAGTTCAGGGTTGTCTTCAAGCTCTTCGTTTACCGCAACAATAACCCCAGAAACTGGCGCATTCAAGTCCGATGCAGCTTTTACTGATTCAATCGCCGCAAACTCACTAAACTGCGTAATTTGATCGTTTTCTTCCGGCAGTTCAACAAAAACAATTTCCCCTAACGAATCTTGTGCATAATCTGTAATCCCTATATAAGCAATACCATCTTCTACTTTTACCCATTCATGTGTTTCAGTGTAATATAAATCTTTTGGAATTTTCATAGCTTCCTCCTATTTACTATAATTTTTATGATAGAATTTTTTATTTCTTACTTTTACTTTAACACGCCTTTTGCTAATTGCAACCTCTAATTCTACTCCTTTTTTATCATACGGTTTATCAATCATCGCCATTGCGACGCTTTCATCCGTACTAGGAGCTATATAACCTGTTGTAATAAAGCCGACTAACGCCTCCTCATGATAAACCTCATAGCCATGTCTTAAGACCCCTTTATCAAGTAGTTCAAGTCCAACGATACGACGTTTTGGCTTTGCTAGTTTTTGCTTTTCTAAGACATTTTTTCCGATATAATCACTTTTATCAAACGACACGGCAAACGATAAACCTGCTTCAATCGGGGTAATCAGTTCTGATAGCTCGTTGCCATAAAGCGGCAAGGCAACTTCAAAGCGAAGCGTATCGCGGGCACCAAGTCCACACGGTGAAAGTTCCTCGTTGTCTTTGAGCAACTTCTCAAAAATATCTTTAATCGCTTGCGCATTACCATATATTTCAAACCCATCTTCTCCCGTATAGCCAGTTCTAGAAACTAACATCAGATGACCATAAATAGAAATATCATCGAACGTAAAGAACTTCAATTTGGATAAGTCGTAATCCGTAGCTTTTTGCAGCATTTGTGCTGCTAAAGGGCCTTGCAACGCAACTTCACTTGTTGTATCACTTTGATTCACAACATCAACATCAAACTGTTTATTTTGCATAATCCAAGCATAATCTTTGTTGATGTTTGATGCATTTACTACTAATAAATAATGCTCATCATTATACTTATATACCAACAAATCATCAACAACGCCACCGTTTTCGTAACACATCATGCCGTACAAAATTTGATTGGCAGTCATGGCGCGTACATTATTGGTAAATAAGTAATCAACAAAGTCTGTCGCTTCTTTCCCCATAATCGCAATTTCGCCCATATGTGAAACATCAAAGATGCCTGCTTTTTCTCTGACAGCAGTATGCTCTTCTTTGATTGAAGTATACGTGATCGGCATCTGCCACCCCGCAAAATCGACCATTTTGGCACCGAGCTGTACATGCGTATCATAGAGCACAGTTTTTCTCATCATAAAACCCCTTTCTAAACGATCATTTTTATCGTAACACAAAAAGACTTTTTCAAGTCAATATTAACGCTTTTTTATAAACAACAATGTAAGCCCTAACAAATATATATTATAGAGTAAAAAAATCGCACATTCAAGCGATTTTTATTTTTATCAATGGTTTTTATTAAAATGTTCTAATAAAGGCTTTCCTGGATTGAATTTCACAATATTGCGCGAAGCGATTTCTCGTGTTTCTTCGGTGCTTGGTATCACCATTTTTTTCGCCTTGTGCTCGACGACTTCAAAAGTCCCAAAGCCATACAGTGTCACCGATTCTTTTTTCGCTAAGCTTTCTTTCATTAGACGTGTCATGGTTTTAAGAAAAGCTTTAGCTTCTTTTTCAGAAAGTTCAGCTTCTTTGACAATGTTTTCAATCAGTCTTGATTGTGGTAACATTTTTGCTTCTGAAGCAACTTCATCAAGCTTATCCTCAATGACATGTTCTACGGTAATCGGTGGTTGATCGGTCGGATTGTTTAAGTAGTTTTCAAAAACATCACTTCCTTTAAAGCGGACCACATGGTGCGCGGGTATGGTCGTTTCGCCGCCTTTGCTCGGAACTTGCATCTTGCGCTCTTTAAGTTGGGAGGTAGTGAAGGTGCCAAACTTGTGAATATTTACTTTTTGATGATTTTCAAGTGCTTTAAAGATGGTATCAAAGGTCAAATCTAAAAACTTCCGCGCATCTTCAGCACTCATATTAACACGCTTTGCAACAATGAGACTTAAGTCTTCTTTGGTATGCGCAATCGTTCGGCGTTTTCTCGTAGTTTCTTTATCGAGAGCATCTTTTTTAATCGCTTCAGTTTGCTTATCCGATGTTCGCAGCGCTTTGTCCTGCGCCAATTTTTTTGCCGATACCGGAACAGTTTTCTTTTTTGGTTCATAGGTTTGTAAGTTTGGACTCGGTTTTTTCAAACGCTCTTTAACCGGCTTTTTCTTCTTTTCACGAACTTCTTTAACTTCTTTTGGACCTTTTAGTGAAGGTGATTTAGAAAAAAGCGCACTGAATTTTGGTCGCTTTTTGTCTTTCGCTTCTTTTACTTTGCCATCTATCAAAAAGAACTGTTGAAAATAGCTTGAAAGTATAACAAAAATAACAATCAATGCGATTCCAACAATAAACATAAAATTGTAAGAAGAGAAATCAGGCCTCAACGTGCAAAAACCATCAACACATTCAAATGCACCACGGACGTTGAGTACAATTAAAAAGGCGATGATAAAAAACAGCACAGCGAATGCCATAAATATCATCAACAGACTCAATAGATAAAAAAACCGTATTTGTTGTGGCCTCACAATCTACACCCCTTTCTCCTATTTTACAACACTTATAGTATATTTTATAAATTTTTCTGCTTATTTTTTTAATTAGCATCTATCAAAAAAGGTTCTATGATAAAATAAACTATATGAGATGGAGGCGATACATTTGTCTAAATACACATACCGGCCTGTAATAGTTTCATTAGTTTACGCCTTTTTTGGTATATTTTGGATA
>SKGE01000082.1 GCA_007117625.1 Candidatus Izemoplasma sp.
GAGTTCACCGTAATTCCATATTGCCCAAGCTCACGCGCCAAAGACCGTGTCAAATTATCTAAAGCTGCTTTTGATGCGGCATAGTTTGTCTGCATCGCACGACCATCTTTTGACACACCACTGGTAATATTAATAATCCTACCTTCGCCTTTTGCTTGCATCATTGGAACGATTCGCTTCGTCAGTTTCCACGCTCCATCAACATTGACACGCATGACCTTTTCAAAAACAGCATCATCCATCTCAGTAATCAAACCATCTTCTTTAATGCCAGCATTATTAACTAAAACATCAACATGAACTTTTTCAGTTTCAAGCCGTTTTACAAAGTGATCAATCGAATCTGCATCAAGTAAATCACAGCCGAAAGCAAGTACCTCTACATTGGCTTCTTTGAGTTCCTCAAACAAACCGTCGATAGCCTTTTTACTCTTATTATAATGAAGGATCACACGATACCCTTCTTCACCGAAACGTCGTGCAATCGCTTGCCCAATTCCACCAGATGCTCCAGTAATTAAAACCGTTCTCATTATACCACTCCCATTTATAAGTTACCTTCATTCTACCACATCAAGCTATTTTAAACATTGTCCTAGAAAAAGCTTTCATATATAATGAAATTAAGTACTTATTTAAAGGGGGAAGTTCCATGCAATGTCCAAGGTGTAAAACCGATAATAACAATCACTCTCAATTTTGTAAAAAATGTGGTTCAAAACTAAGTAAAGCACCGATTATATGTCCCGACTGCAACATGCAAAACGAACCAAACGCAAAATACTGTGACCGATGCGGCACCAAATTTCAAGCATCCAAATACAGCATCGAAAATGCTGTCAAGACCCTTTCAGAAACACCGAAAGAAACCATTACCAAATATCTAAGATATGGTATAGTCGCCTTTTTTGTACTCATAATGTTTCTTTTGAGTTTTGGTAGCGTTATTGAATACCGTGACTCAACCCCAGACCTCGATTTAATCGGAAGACCGATACAACGAGAACGTGTTGTTAGTCAAAACAGCTCACGTATCTTATTAAGCAGTTATGAGATTTTACGCTATGATCAAGCAGAGGTTGGCGAGAGATTTAGTGAACGTAGAGATGATTTGATAAGCAGATATGGTCCGCCTGAGTCGCCTAATGATGAAAATAGGTTTAATTCCCGCCTTAACATGTTGAGTTTTGAGTATTTCACTTATCCTACCGCAACCGCATATCAACTCGTTATACTTGTGGTAATATACACTTTATTAATATTAGCCATACAACTTCTACCACTCATCGTGCTCATCTTATGTATCATAAGATTCAAGCAAAAAAAGCGTTTAGGTAAAATTCCTTACTTGTTTGTCTTAATGAGTAGCCTTGTCTTAATCTTAAGATTTTTACAAATTGTACCTAGTGAGTATCGCATGGTTTTAGGTAGAAGCTATCGCAGTTACATGATTCTTGGATTTCTTGCCTTTGCACTCTATTATCTTAACGCAGCTTTAGAAAGCGTTGATGCCAAAAAACTAGCAAACTATTGGTTAACCCCTAAAACTGCACTTCATATCGGATCTGTAATTCTCGGGTTCTTAGTCATCTTACTATCCTTATCTACATTTGTTTCGATGCGCTATAACTATGAGGGTTTTAGAACAACACGTGGAACGATTACGCTAAATGATGTCATGACAAATCTCAAATACAACAATGAGACAGTTGAACTTCTCGATGAAACACAAGCAACCACGGTATTACGTAATGATCTTGAAAGCGATTGGACTGCTGAGGACCAATCCATGCAACGCACGACATTGGCAAGAACGTATAACTTTGAAGTTTTATTTATGAGCGAACTGTTTGAAGCGCGTACGACCCAACATAGCATCACGACTGCAAGCTCACTACTATTCATACTGCTTGGTTTTAACTTAGTTTATTATCAAGCCATCCTCTTTGTCTCTAAAGCAAAAGACAAAACCAATCTTAAAAATATCTTACTGATCTCACAAGCGCTTATCGTGTCAGCACTGATTGCGCTTAGCACCATACTCACCCTCCAAATCAACACCCTATTAGAAACGGGTGGGTCGCTAGCTAAAGCAAGTATAAGCATACCGCTTGTATTTGCACTGATCTTCATCATAGGACAATTTATAATCAACTATTACAGACCCACTATCCTAAAAAAAATACAATAACATAAAAACATATTTCACTCACATTAAGAGGAAATATGTTTTTTTTCAGCGTGTTCTACCCTCGCGTCATAGCGAGTGCCAACATAATACAAAATATTGAAAAACACAAACATTGCGAGATTAAACAAAACTATAAAGAGTTCTACCGAAAGTGCAGGCAGAAAAGTTCTCGCAATGATAATATCTCTAAAATGAAAATACTCAAAGTCAAACAGACGATTTAATTGCAAAAATAGAGCCATCGCAAACATTACAAAAAACGTAATATAATACGTAAAATGATATTCAGGACGATATTTCTTAACCACAAGGAGATAAAACGGAGTGAGTGCTAAAATAAAATGATCAATAAAAAAAATTTCTGTAAGCTCAACGATTTCTGCAATAGCACCGTTAGGAATAAGTACACCCCAAATACCAGTTCCTGCTAGGTAGAATAAAATCGGATGTAGTTTTTCTATTTTAAAAAGCAGCGCAAAAAGTAACAACAGTGCACTGATACGACAAATATGAAACGGCAAATGCTCTGCAACATCAAAGCTTCCTGTAGCAATGGGTATAACGTAACGCAGTATTTGAGTGTATATAAGTAAAACCGCAACCAGCTTTAACAAGGTACGGTCATGTTTTATAAACCAATTACTTTTAACAAGTAAAAAATACAATGTCATAAAAAACAAAAGATTATAAATGATGTAAATAATATGTGGGTTTAAAAAGTCAAAATAGATCATAACAACACCTCACACAATCATTATTGTAGTGTGTTTTACCTTTTCTATACTGTACTTTAGAGACCCTTGTATGATGAAACTTACTATATCAAAAGCAGTTAAGAGATTACCTTAATTATACTCCATTTTTATTATGAATGAAACATAGCCTAGAAAAGTAATCTTTGGTACAATAGACTTAACAACTTTTTAGGAGGAACAGACTGATGAAAAGAAAGTATTTACTATTATTAATGCCTTTTTTATTATTTAGTCTTTTAGGCTGTGGAACCCGTGCACCAAGTGCTGAGGTTTCAAACGTACGTACAGCGTCAACTATTGTACGTTTCAACCTAACAACACGTGACCGAAGTAGCCTCGTTGATTCAATTGAGGTACGGCTTATCCGTTCAGATGACCGCGTCCTCGACACGATAAAAGAAAGTGATGGAATCAGTGCCCACGGGCTATACAATGACCTTCAGTTCCACATTGGTCGTTTACAACCCGGCACATATGATATCGCTGTCGTCGTTGACTACACTGAAGATGATATCGTTTTTAATGAGATTGAACTCGACCGTATTTCATTTGAAATATCTGATTCATGAGGCCTAAGTTTGAGAAAAAATATCAAAATATGCTACAATTGTTTTAACTACAATAGGAGGAATTTATAATGAAAAAAATATTATCACTGCTTATATTAACACTATCTTTGTTCGCTTTAGCTGCTTGTGATGAAGCATTAACTGAAAATCTTAACATTGAAGCAATTACCCTAAACGAAGATGGTGAGTGGGAAATCGCTTATGAAGATGGAACATCACTCACATTACCGCTTGATAGTTCACTAGTAAGTGACGTTGAAATGGTTGGTTCAAACACCCTTAGAATCACATTCGACAGCGGTTACACTGAAGATGTTGTGTTTGATTTTGAGAGTGATATCAATTATCATATGGTAACCTTTTTACGTCCTGATGGACTAATTCACGATGTTCAATTTATTGCATCAGGTGAATCAGCAACTTCCGTTGAAGGCCCGAACAAACTTGGACACACCTTTTTAGAGTGGGACCAAGACCTATCTAGTATTGATGAAGATTTAATCGTTGAAGGGGTCTATGAAGTAAATACCATTGTGATTTCATTTGAAACCAATATCGAAGGTGTAGAGTATGCACCACAAACAATCGATTTCAACACGCGTATGACCGCACCAAACGTGCGTTCCGATTATCCTGAAGGGTATACTTTAGAAGGTATTTATTACGATGCTGATTTTACACAAAGATGGAACCGATTGGATTATCAAAAAGAAAGTACAACCCTTTATTACCACTGGATTCCGATTGATCAGTTTTATACCGAAGATGTCTTTAACGAAGTGTTAGAACTCCTTAAGAAAAATCACTATAAAGATACGACTGATGCAACGTTTTATCAGTTCGCAACCTATGCTTTAATCGAAGCTTTAAACGACCCTTACACGAGCTACATGACACAAAGCCAGCGCGAACAGTTTAACAATGTTATGGGTGAAGATTTCGTCGGGGTAGGAATTACAGTTGAAAATATCAACGAAGATGTCATTATTCGCCAAGTGTGGCCAGATTCACCTGCAGAAGGCGCCGGCCTTCGCGCTGGGGATCGAATTACTTATATCGATGAAATTAATGTTGAAAACATGAGTTATGTAGATACGGTCATGTTGTTGCTTGGTGAAA
>SKGE01000006.1 GCA_007117625.1 Candidatus Izemoplasma sp.
ATAGAGGTGAATCATTCGTCCAGCAAAGTCTATTGCTTCTACCGTTTTGAAATGTTGGTGCCAAACTATCATTTCAAAATGTGTTCTCCTACTCACACAATCGATAATTTTATAATCATCAGAAATCTTTTTAATACAGTATCTCCTGTTTTCAATCTTAAAGACTGGTTTTTTGATTTCTTATCATGGTTATCAATATGAGTCACAAGAAGATTTGAAAAATCGTTCTTGCCACCGCGTGACTTAGGAAGCACGTGTTCAATATTCCAACCATTTGGTGAAGTCCGTTTATTGTAAGGCTTTCTTTTTATCGTTCTTCCTGTATAATCTTTTCTCTCCTTTTTCCCATTAAAATAGCTAGCAAATACTTTCAATGCTCTTTTCTTATTCAAGTATGCTCCTTTCGAGTGGTTCTTGAATACCTCCTCAGAGCGGCTATGTTATTCCATGGAATAGCCCAAAAGAAAAGATTGCAAAGGCAACCTTTTATAAACTTATGCTTAAATCAATGAACGATTCTTCTAGTGGTCGGTGTGAAATAATTATGCAGGTTTTATCGGTTAACGCTTTAATGTTTTTAAGGACTTGCGCTTCGGTTTCCGCATCGAGCGCTGAGGTGATTTCATCAAGTAATAAAATCGGTGCTTTTTTAAGGATCGCGCGTGCAATCGCAAGACGTTGAATTTGTCCTTCACTTAAGCCTTTACCACGTTCTTTTAACTCAGTGTTATAACCGTTTGGTAAAACTTCAATCACATCGTGAATTTCTGCGACTTTTGCGGCTTCTATAATCGCTTCTTCTGAAACATCTTTTTGATTATAGACAATATTATCTTTGATCGTTCCCGATAAAATCATCAGACCTTGCGGGACATAACTAAAATAGTTTCTCGTGTTTTCATCGATGGTTTGCTGTGTTTCATCGGTTGAAATGGTAATAGAGCCTTCGGTTGGTTCTATAAGACCCAACAAGAGTTTAAACAGTGTCGTCTTCCCAATCCCTGAATCACCTTTAATGTGAATAAACTGATGGTTCTTGATATTTATATTAAGCCCTTTAAACAGTTCGGCGTCGCCATAACTAAAGTGTAGGTTTTCAATCGCTAGTTCATCAAAGCTAGTGTCTTTTTTACTTTCTTGAACTGCTTCACTCGGAATTTTCTCAATCGCCATAATCCGTTCAGCACTGGCAAGCATCGCATAATACTTTGGTAATAAAGTGCTTAATCCACTGAACGGTGACTGCATGTACTCAACAAGTTGCACAATCGCAATTAAACTTCCAAACGTTAATACACCCATTCCAATGTTGTAGGCACCGTAGATAATCGCAAAGGCATAACCTGCGGCAAAGAAACCTTGTAACGCTGTACCAGCGAAAATGCTGATACGGTGTTTCGCAAGTCTCGCCTTAAAGAAATCAACTTGATTGATTTCTAAATGTTCTTTGGTATACGCTTCAGCTTGAAACGCTTTGATCAACATCACATGTTCTAAGCCTTCTTGCATAAAGCTTCGTAAACGCGCTTCGGCATCTTGCATCGCATGGTGCCGTTTTTTAATTTCACTACGAATAACAATACTGACAAATAAAAGTAATACCCCAAACCCTAGCATCAGTCCTGCAAATAAGACATCTAAAAAGAACAGTAAGATAAACGCAAACAAAAACCGTAAAACCAAAAAGACAAACTTAGGAATCAGTTCCACAAGACCTTCACTAATCTTTTGTACATCACTGACGAGATAGTTCATCAATTGTCCGCTGTGATACTGATCTAGCGCTGGTTGTTTTTTATGAATAATTTCGTGATAGAGATTGTTCTTAATCGCCTTATCGGTAAAAGCACGGTAATACGCCATCAGATAGTGATAAATGGCACGAAAGACAAGTTGAAAGACTAAAATACTCACGACCACTATCGCACCGAGCATGAACTGTGATGCATCTCTTAGCTGTGCACCATCGAGCGTTAGCTTTGTAAAGTAAGCAAACAGCACAGCCGTCGCACTTAAAACAGCGCTCATCAAAACCAGCGCGGTTAACGGTCCTTTTAAAAAACGATGTTTTTTGTAAAGCCAAGCTTTTGTACTATTTTTAGTCATAAAATCACCCGTATTCTTATTTTATCACAAATTCTTAAATCTTTTTTTAGAGAATGTCACATTCATCGTTTTCATGCTATAATAACCATATCTTTAAGGGGTGATGCGTGTGAGTTATCGGTCTTTAAGAACGAGTATCATTCGTAATGCAGCGGTTACAAACACACCAGTGCTCGGTGAGTTTGAATTAACCGGTCGCTGTAATTTGAAGTGTAAAATGTGTTATGTGGTTGACCAAACCGCCACAGATTTACCGACCGATACTTGGAAAAAGTTATTCAAGCAAGCCACCGATGCTGGACTGCTTTATGCGTTACTCACCGGCGGAGAGCTCTTTTTACGGAAAGACTTTAGTGAGCTTTATAACTATCTTTATGATCTTGGTGTGAGAATCACTTTATTCTCTAATGGAATCCATATTAAAGATGAGATTATTGAAACCTTAAAAAAACGACCCCCAGAACAAATCACCATTACGGTGTATGGGGCAAGCGATGCAACCTATGAAACCGTCACCTCAGATCCACGAGGATTTACAAAACTCAACATCAGCATCGAAAAACTAAAAAATGCCAATATTAATTTCATCTTACGAACCATTCCATTGAAACCAATCTATGATGATTTAGAAAACATCATTGCGTTTGTCGAAAAGCAGAACACGCAACTTTACTACACACAATACATCGGACCAACTAGAGATGGTGCGTTTTCACACAAAGCAATGCGTCTTGAACCAAAAGACCTTATCAAGTTCTCTAAAACCCTCGAAGAAGCTTTTGGTTTTGAAAGTAGAAAAACTTTTTCAACCAGCACCAAACAAGCCACATGTGCTGCTTTAAAAAGTGCTTACTTCATCAACTATAAAGGCATGATGCAGCCATGTGCGATGGCTTATAAGCCTACTAAAAGCATCTTAGAAGATACCTTTATAAACACCTTCAAAAGCTTATCAAAAACCTATCAGCAGATAGAAAAATACGATGGTTGTTATTCTTGTGACCTTAAATCGGATTGTATCCAGTGTTACGCAAGACGGTTGCTTGAAAAAGAAGTAAACCATTGCCCGCCATACTTAAAACAACTTGCTATTTACAAAAGACAGGTGAAATCATGAAAACATACAATATTGCAGGCGTCAAACTTGCCTTTCACTACGAACACGACGGCTACTTCAACAACAATATCGAAAAATACCTTACCGATGAAAAAGCGGAATACACCTTAGAAGTTAAAACAGTCGCTAACATAGAAAAACCTATAAACGAACCAAGCTATACCTACAAAAACCGTCATATCCATCACGAAGACGGTAAACACACTTTAATCGTCTACACTAAAAACAATGCGATTAAAATTCGTATGGACCATACCCTAGACTATAAAACCCAAACCATCTACTTACACCAAGACTATATTGAAGACTTAGCGGAGATGGAGTATGTCTTAAGCGGCTTACAGTTTATGCAGCTAGCGCTTCATAAAAACATGTTGCCACTGCATGCCTCAGCGATCGCCTATCAAGATCAAGCGATACTCTTTGCGGCATCGTCTGGGACAGGTAAGTCGACCCACACCACTTATTGGCAAAAAACATTCGATGAAGTGTTTGTTATCAATGATGACAAACCACTTATTTTTAAAGAGAATAATCAGTTCATGGTGACAGGCTCACCTTGGTCTGGAAAAGACACCATTAATGAAAATATCACGCTCCCGCTTAAAGCCATCGTCTTTTTAGACCGCGGTGAAAGAAACACTGTCACAAAGCTTTCTAAAGATAAAGCGCTCACCCGTTTTATGAAAGACTGCATGCGTCCTGGCGACGCAACGCTTATGGATAAAACCTTATCCTTAATCGAAAGCTTAATCAACCAATCACACTACTACCACTATCAAGTGACCAATTCACCCGATAGTGTAAACCCCATCTATCAGGCAATATTCAAGGAGGATTCTCATGAAGATTAAAAAAGGCTACGTGTTAAGAACAGTTGCAGAACAACATCTCGTTGTGCCAACCGGTGAAGAAGGCGTCAACTTTAACGGCATTATCACATTAAACAACTCAGGTAAACTCTTGTTTGAAACCCTGCAAAAAGGGGCAGAACCAAGTGAGCTTGTCGAGCTATTAATGGAAACCTATGACGTCGATAAAGCCACTGCCAATGATGATGTAAAAACCTTTATTGAAACCCTAAAAACGAAAAACATATTAGCATCATGAAAAAGCAACGCATCAATGCTAATGATCTATTACCGCTTATTGAAGAAACCATTCATCAAGGTGGATCATTTGAACTAACCGTAAAAGGGTCGAGCATGCGTCCCTTTTTCACGCATAACAAAACCAAGGTTGTGCTTAAAAAGGTTAGTACCTTAACGCCGTTTAACGTCTA
>SKGE01000038.1 GCA_007117625.1 Candidatus Izemoplasma sp.
TTATCAATAAGCCCAGGAATCAATATCTTTCCTTTGTAATCAAACACTTCGCACTCTATGCCTTCAATAGAAATACTGTTATCTATTTTCGCAATCTTACCCGCAGCAATTAAAACATCTTTTTTACCTAAATATTCAGGACTATATACTTCTACATTTTTGATCAGCTTAAACATTATTATCATCCTTTGTTCGTTTGATTTTATTGTATCGTGTTTAACTCTGTTTTTAAACCTTAAAGAAAAAACCACTTTGCGGGCAAAGTGGTTCGTATTATTCTTTTGAACACTTATACGATTTAATCACATTCGCTAAGTGTTTTTTTATGACATTACCATCTTTGGTATCGATATCGGCAATGATACTTGTGAAGTCTTCATCGCTGTAGTGTGTTTTGCCGTTGTTGGTGTGGTCTTCAATAAAGATTTTTTTGTTTGGGGTTTTAATGTTTACATTCGGATCGACAAGGAGTTCTTCAAAAAGTTTTTCCCCTTTGCGCAATCCTGAATATAAGATATCAATATCAACATAGGGTCTATATCCAGCAAGACGAATCATTTTTTCTGCTAAATCTTTGATTTTAACTGGTTCTCCCATATCTAAGACAAAGATTTCACCACCATCTGCGTAAACCGCAGATTGGAGAATCAATGAAACTGATTCTGGAATTGTCATGAAGAATCTAGTGATATCTGGATGCGTGACGGTAATGGGTCCACCTTCTTCAATCTGTTTTTTAAAGAGTGGGATGACACTTCCATTTGAACCGAGAACGTTTCCGAAACGGACCGCGGAATAGCTTGTTTTTTCACTGATTTGATCGAAGTGTTGAATGATAAGTTCTGCGTAGCGTTTGGTGGCGCCCATAATATTCGTTGGTCGCACAGCTTTATCGCTGCTGACTAGCGTGAACTTTTGAACCCTATAATCATCCGATAGTTTTGCCGTATTGTAAGTTCCAATAATGTTTGTTCGAATTGCTTCTTGGGGACTATCTTCCATCAGTGGAACATGTTTGTATGCAGCGGCATGAAAAACAAGCTGGGGTTTGTATTTTTCAAACACTTGTTTTAAGCGCTCATAGTTATAGACACTCCCAATCACAACTTCAATACTACTTTTAAGTTTTTCTCTTGTGATCACCCTATGCAGTTCTTGTTGAATATCATACGTTGAGTTTTCATAGATATCAAAAATAACAAGTTTTTTCGGTTTTAAGTAAATAATTTGACGACAGAGCTCACTCCCAATCGATCCGCCACCACCTGTAACTAAGACGGTTTTTTGATTGATAAACGCTTCTAATCCATCATTATCTAGATGAATCTCATCACGTTCTAACAAGTCTTCAATTTTAACATCAATAATTTTATGCGGTTGATTACTATCCATTTCTTCCATCAACGGTAAACGCTTAATCCGAACATGTTTTTCAGAAAACATTTTTAAAAGTCCCTGCAGTTTTCGGTACGATATATTTTTAATAGCAATAATAACTTCTTCTATTTTTAGTTGGTCAATATATTCTGGTGTTCGCGTGATTGGTCCAAGTATATCAATCCCTGATAAACGGCTGCCAATTTTATCGAAATCATCATCGATAAATGCAATTGGTATGTTAGGGAGATTTTTGTTTCGGTAAATCTCTTTTAAAACCATCTCCCCACCATCACCTGCACCAATGATGAGGGTACGAGCTCCTAATGAAGATCTCCAGTCCATATTGGTTCTTAAATAACTGATTGCTCGTTTTACAATCCTTGGAAACGTGATCAGCATCATTTCAAGGGGTGCAATAAAAATAAACGCCATCCATCTAACAAACTCAATTTGCGTAACCCCGAAGAAAAACGATAAAAATACATTCGATACCACAACGACCATAAAAATTCTAAAACCATCTTCGAAGCCAAAATGGTCGAGTAACATGCGGTAGAGTCCAAACGCAGTATAAAATATAATTTTTAAAACAATAATGATTGGCAAAATCATAAAAATACTGCGGTAATCTATCGAAATATCAAAAACACGAAACACAAAAATAGTAATCGCATACGTCATGGCAATCGAAAAAGCATCGATTACCATAAATTGCGCTGCACGCATCCATTTTCGCATTTTTAAAGCGTTCGTCATAATGACATCCTCCCCTTGAAGTCAACATATTTCTGAAAGAAATCGCATGAAAATATCTTTTTTCATGCGTAGGAATGTTTGTATGGTATAGCCCCTAATATATATACCAACAAACCTATACAACAAATCTCAACTTATTATAGCATAGAGTTATGACTTTTGTTAAATTTTCCGTTTTCCTTTAAAAATCATTAAAAATAGGTTATCATGCATAAGGGGTTTTAAGCAAAAAGTTCTGAAAAACAATGCGTGTCATTTTCAAAAAGTTTTGCTATAATGTTTTTATAAATGCTTTAGGAGGAATACATACTATGGATAATGAACAAGAATATGAACAAGAACTTGATCTTAATCAACTGATTCGCATCTTACTGATGCGTTGGTATATCATCACTGCCGCTACCATTTTAGTTTTTGGTGGGGCGACTTTTTTTGCCTTTGTCATGCAAGATGACTACTATACTGCAGATAGAACTTTTGCAATATCGGTCGAAGCTGATGATACAAGTACTGTCGCTGGACACCAACTCGCGGAGCGACTAGTCAACTCATATATTGATTTTTCAACCAGTAAACTTGTTTTAGATGAGCTAAGAGACGTGTTACACAACCATCCTGATATTACAAGAACGTACACCAATACAAGATTGCGTAATATGATTACTGTTTCTGCAAGAGGAACACAATCGATTGCGATTGACATCCGCGTCACTTCGGGGGAGCCTGAAGAAGCTGCAATTATCGCAAATGAGTTATTTAATGTCATCGACAGTCTAACAAGAAGTGATCAAATTGAAAACCTTCAAAACATCGATTCATGGGGCGTTGCCGATGTACCAGAGTTTCCAAGTGGACCGAACCGATTGCTTTATATGGTCATTGGAGCCGTACTCGGTGGAATGATTGGTGTATTTGCTGTATTTATGATCGAGTTTTTCGATAAAACGATTAAATCAAGTAAAGATGTTGAAAGCAAACTTGGGATTCGCGTTTTAGGCATCTTACCAGATTATGACATGGAAGAGGAGGTTGCTGAATAATGAATGTATTTGAAAACATGAG
The DNA here is from genome assembly GCA_007117625.1 of Candidatus Izemoplasma sp. Lineage (GTDB taxonomy): Bacteria > Bacillota_I > Bacilli_A > Izemoplasmatales > Izemoplasmataceae > SLQR01. The sequence goes on from SKGE01000038.1 coordinate 3,199, forward strand.
AACAAACAAACCTTCTGGAGAATACCATGTTATAACAATGAATGACCCAGGTAGTGCAATTGCTGAACAATATCGTAAACTAAGAACAAATATTGACTACTCAAGTTTTAACGAGGAAATTAAAGTGATGAACCTAACGAGTTCATTTCCAGGTGAAGGAAAAACGGTTACTGCGCTAAACTTAGCGGTTGTCTATAGTCAAGCTGAACAAAAAACATTGGTCATTGACATGGACTTACGTAAACCTAAAATCCATCGTGGGTTTAACTTATCAAATTCTACTGGATTAACCGACATCATTACCAAAGACAAAAATAAAGATGATGTCATTCAAAAGGTTAGTGAGTACTTACACGTTCTTTCAGCCGGTGAAAAAATGCCATTCCCAGCTGAGTTCTTAATGAGTAAGAAACTGAAAGCTTTAGTCGAAACCTTAAAAGGTGAATACGATCGCATTATCATCGACTGTCCGCCAATGACAGCGGTCACCGATGCAAGCATCATCAGTAAATTCACCGATGGAACGATTATCATCGTTGCATCACGTAAAACCAATGGTGATGTCGCTCAAAGCATCGTAAAAACTCTAAAAGAAAATGGGGCAAACATCATTGGTAGCGTCTTAACACGCGTGCAACGAAAAGACCAACGCTACATTTCAGGATATTATTACTACAGCGATTATTCCGAATAAAACAAAATCCCTAATGTTCATTGTGAACATTAGGGATTTTTTCTTACTTAGACTTTGATTTTGAATGGGTTGGATTCATATGATTGCTGCGGTTATTTACACTTGATCGATGGGATGTATTGTTTGGATTGTAGGTGTTCGATCGGTGGTTCGCTGAACTGCGATGACTACTATGATTTGGATTCATCGCATTTGAACGTTGATTTGCAGGGTCTTGATTTTTTGCATATGAATACTCCTTTTTCTTCAATTTCTGAGAAGGTTTTAAGAATACTCATATGTCGTTTTAGTTTGCGATGGTGATCAATAATAACTTGCTTCTTTTTTCAACTGAAAGCGGACGCTGTTCGATTGAAAAACTGGTTTTGTCGCTTCACCAAACTTGTTACAATCTTATATCGTTTCAGTATGTGCAATATAGTAATTTGCGATGTGATCATCTAACCCTTTTATGATATTTCTTAATGTTCCAGTTCGTATCATAGAGGTAAATCATTCGTCCAGCAAAGTCTATTGCTTCTACCGTTTTGAAATGTTGGTGCCAAACTATCATTTCAAAATGTGTTCTCCTACTCACACAA
>SKGE01000009.1 GCA_007117625.1 Candidatus Izemoplasma sp.
AGTAAATCTGCTTGAAACTGCATCAAAAAGTCATTGATCGTTGCGCCTCCATCGACTTTAAAGCGACTGATTCTCGTTTTTGTATCTTGTTCCATAGCTTTTAGCACATCGTAAGACTGAAACGCAATCGCCTCAAGTGCGGCGCGCGCTAAATGGGCTGCCGTTGTCCCGCGCGTTAGACCAAAAATAGCACCTTTAGCATCAGTGTCCCAGTGTGGTGTCCCTAAACCTACAAAGGCTGGAACGAAATAAACCCCTTCATTCGACTCTAAATCCTTCGCTAACGGCTCTGTGGCAGAAGCTTCAGTAATTAGCTTTAAACCATCGCGGAGCCACTGTACACTTGATCCAGCCACGAATACGCTTCCTTCTAAAGCATATTCAATCTTACCATCGATTCCCCAAGCAATGGTAGTGAGCAGTCCATTTTCAGAACGCACCGGTGTTTTGCCGGTATGCATTAAAGTAAAACAGCCCGTCCCATAGGTGTTCTTCACATTGCCTTTTTCGAAACACGTTTGGCCAAACAAAGCGGCTTGTTGATCCCCGGCGATCCCTGCAATTGGAACTTCTTGTCCAAAAAAGTGGTGTTTTACTGTTTTACCGTAGATTTCACTTGATGATTTCACCTCAGGTAAAACACTTTTTGGAATATCGAGTATTTTCAATAATGTCTCATCCCAACATAAATCATGAATATTGTAAAGTAGGGTTCTACTAGCATTGGTGTAATCGGTAATATGTTTTTTACCTCCGGTAAGCTTATAAACTAACCAGCTGTCAATGGTTCCAAAGCTCAACCGACCTGCTTCTGCTTTCTGCTTTGCACCATCGACATGGTCCAAAATCCATTTGATTTTCGTTCCAGAGAAATACGGATCAATCAGCAAGCCGGTTTTTTTATTAAATAACGCTTCATGACCATCATTTTTAAGTTTTTGACAAATGTCTGCAGTTTGTCTCGACTGCCACACAATGGCATTATAAATTGGCTGGCCTGTTTTTTTGTCCCAAAGCACAGTCGTTTCACGCTGATTCGTAATCCCAATTGCTAATATTTGCTTAGCCTGGATGTTTTTATCAACGAAACATTGCGCAATCACCGACAAAACGCTAAGCCAGATTTCATTTGGATTATGCTCAACCCATCCTGATTTTGGATAAATTTGACTAATTTCTTTACTTGCACTTGAAATAATGCGGCTATTTTCATCGAAAATAATGGCCCGTGTACTTGTGGTACCTTGATCGATTGACATAATGTACTTTTTCATGATCATTTTCCTCACTTTTGAAATTTCATCTAATACTAGTGTATCAAGAAAACTCTAAAATGACTAGTTGGGGATTAAAATGGTTGTATTCATTTGCAAGAAAAACAAATTTAAATAAGTTTCTATACAAAATTTGATGTTTGTTATCAAGGTGCAGTATTCAGTTTATAGTTTTTATACGAAATAAAAAAACACAAATATTGGATTCCTACAAATATAATAGTTTCTACACTAACTGCATATAAATCCAATTGTTTTAAAAAAATTATTTGGACATCTTGACAGTTGAAAAAAAATTTTGTATATTTTTATTAGCAAACAACTCGAAAGAGTGCCAAAAATTATTTTAGGAGGGTTATTTCATGTTGAAACCATTACATGATCATGTCGTTCTAAAGCCGCAACAGGAAGAAACAAAGACTAAGAGCGGTATTATTTTGTCATCGAAAGATGAATCACGTCCTCAAACAGGGAAAATTATTGCAGTTGGTCCTGGGAAAGTCAACCAGGCGATGTCTGTAAAAACAAATGATATTGTTGTTTTTAAGCAATATGCTGCGACAGACTTTGTTTATGAGGAGGAGAAGTTTTTAATTTTAAAAGAATCAGATATTTTAGCAATTGTGGAGGTTGAATAGTATGGGAAAAGAGATATTATTTGCTAAAGATGCAAGACAAGCGATGCTAAAAGGTGTTGATAAACTTGCAGATACGGTAAAAATAACAATTGGACCTAAAGGTCGCAATGTTATGTTAGAAAAAAGCTATGGAGCACCGCTTATCGCCAATGATGGTGTAACGATTGCAAAAGAAATTGATTTTAAAAACCGTTATCAAAATATGGGAGCAAAGTTAGTCCAAGAAGTTGCATCAAAAACCAACGACGCAGCTGGTGATGGGACTACTACTGCTACACTTTTAGCTCAAGCGATGATTCACAGTGGTCTTCGCGCAGTTGATAAGGGGTCTAATCCGGTACTTTTACGGGAAGGCATTGAAAAAGCAAGTCGGAGAGTAGCGAAGTACTTATTGGACCATAGCCGTACAATTGAAACGAATGAAGACATTGCTAGTGTGGCAACTGTGTCTAGTGGCTCACGTGAAATTGGGGAGATTATTGCGCAAGCAATGGAGAAAGTTGGTAAAAGTGGTGTTATTAGTGTTGATGAGTCAAAAGGCTTCGATACGCATTTAGAGATTGTCGAAGGGATGCAATACGATAAAGGGTATGTTTCGCCTTATATGGTAACCGATCGAGAAAAAATGGAAGTTGTACTGGAAAATGCATATGTGCTTGTGACTGATCACAAAATATCAACGATTAAAGAGATTCTTCCAATGCTTGAACAAGTAGTTGAAAATAATAAGCCATTGCTTATCATCGCTGATGATATTGAAAACGAAGTTACGAGCACCCTTATTGTAAACAAACTTCGTGGGACTTTTAATGTTGTAGCAACAAAAGCACCAGGCTTTGGAGATAATCAAAGTGACATGCTTACTGATATTGCACATCTAACAGGAGCAAACTACTATTCCAAAGACTTGAATATGCAGTTAAAAGATCTATCGCTCGATGATTTGGGACTTGCGAAAAAAGTTATAATAACAAAAGATCACACGACTATTTTAGAAGGAAGCGGAAATAAAACATTAATTGATGAGCGTGTTATAGAGATTAAAAAGCAGATTGAAAATACGACATCAGAACACGAAAAGAAAAAACTCAATGAGAGGTTGGGGAAACTTACAGATGGTGTCGCGATTGTCAAAGTTGGCGCGGTTAGTGAAGTTGAAATGAAAGATAAGAAATTACGCATCGAAGATGCCTTAAATGCTACAAAAGCCGCGGTTGAAGAAGGTATTGTCATTGGTGGTGGTGCTAGCTTAGTGTCTGCCTATAAAGCGCTTAAACCGGACTTAAAGGATGAAGATGTAGATATACAAAAAGGATTTACGATTGTTTTAGAAGCGCTGTTAAAGCCGATTGAACAAATCGCTGAAAATGCAGGATTCGATGGTAAAACAATCTTGGAAAAACAACTCCAAGCAAAGGATAACACTGGATTTGATGCTAAAAAAGGTCAATGGTTAAACATGTTAGATGCGGGTATTATCGATCCGACAAAAGTTACAAGAAGCGCAGTGTTAAATGCTGCAAGTATTGCAGCTATGTTTATAACTTCAGAAGCGGCGGTCGTCGAATTAGAGGATTTTGAGGATGATAATAAAAATATAAATCAAATGCAAGGTATGTATTAAGGACCGATTTTGGTCCTTTTTCATTTGTACATCTTTGTACACCTATTGAAAAAAACGCTATAATGTAAGTAATAATGATTAGGAGGGATAGAATCATGGATATTGATGTAGCCTTTAAAAAACGCCGCTCACGTTATGACTTAAGCAAGAAAGCTTCGGTTTCTGACCAAAAGATTACGGCGATGGTTCAGGAGCTTTTAAAGCATACTCCGAGTCCTTACAATGCACAACAACAACGTGCAGTGGTTCTTTTAAGCGAAAACCATGATGCGCTATGGGAGATTGTTTTAAACACCTTAAAAAAAGAAACCAGTGAAAAACAGTTCGAAAAGACGAAAAAGAAAATAGCGGGATTCGCAAACAGCTATGGAACCATTCTTTTCTTCAATGATCAACCAACGCTTGAGCGATTACACGAGAAGTTTCCTAAGTATAAAGACCAGTTCTCTTTATGGTTTGATCAATCGCAAGGGATGTTTCAGTATGCTGTGTGGACACGTTTAGCGTCACTTGGTATGGGCGCATCGCTGCAACACTACAACCCTTTAATCGACCAAGCGGTGCATGACTATTTCGAAATTCCTAGTACTTGGAAGCTTGAAGCACAAATGCCTTTTGGCATTCCTACAGAACTACCTAAAGACAAGTCATTTATTGATATCGAAGAACGTTTTAAACTAAAAAAGTAAAACATCAGCGCCGATGTTTTACTTTTTTTAGAACACGATCAAAGCTTAGCTTTTTAGAATAAGCAAAAAGTATGTTACTTTGTAAGTTATAAGTCTGTTCAGGTGATTGGATGGAACTCGAAACTATTAGAACCTTAGTTATCGTCGGTGCTTTGGCTTTGTTTACTTCCATGATTATTACCTTTATTATGCGAAAAATACATCGAAACTTAGTCTTCGTATTACCGATTGTTTACGCTGCGTTTGGCATTGTTGATCTTTAGTGAAGACGCCGAACTTGGTGTCATCTTTTTAGTTGGTTTTATGGGAATTTCAGCGATTGCAGCACTTATACATGGTGTGTTGCGCTGTATAGTTTCTTTAAGCATCGTAATAAGTAATGCACAAAAAAACGCTCGAAAGCGTTTATTTGTTGCGAATATACATCACCGTTTTATCTTTTTTAATTTCAAACTCTTTCATGTTTTCAAAAAAAGTAATCGGTCGCATTTGTTGCCCATAGTTTCTTGGATGGAATCCAGGAAACTTTTTTTGTAGCAGCTGTGCGACAACACTCCAGTAGGCATACCCATCATCTTCAACATTCGCATCAATTATCGTTTTGAGCTCAGTTTTGATTTTTTTCAGTGGTGTAATGCTACTCTCATTTTTCGTAGAAGCTTTCTTTTTTGAGGTCTTCGGTGTTTTTGGGGTGTCTTCAGTAGCATCATCATTGCCATTTAAAATCTTATCTAAGTATGTAAAGGCATCGCATGAGTTTACTAAAGCAATCGGTGTTTTAGACTCACCCATACCGATTACAAAGATGTTATCTTCTCTTAGACGGGTGACTAACTTGGTAAAATCAGAGTCGCTTGTGACAATCGCAAAGGCATCTACTTTACCGTTATAAAGAATGTCCATCGCATCGATAATGAGTGTGAAATCCGAAACGTTTTTTCCTGATGTATAGGCATATTGCTGTACAGGTGTAATCCCAAACTCATTGATTTTTTTCTTCCAAGCAGATAGCTGAGCGGTGGTCCAATCTCCATAGACTCTACGGTAGTTTATTTTTCCATATTTGTTCGCTTCATCAACGATGATCTCAATATAGTTCGGTGAGATGTTTTCACCATCAATGAGTAAAGCAATGTTTTTGTTTTCCATTTTCATAGGGGTCTCCTTTCGTAATGCATTTAGTTTAAGAAGCGCATGTCTTTCGTTATCGGTGGGTTGTACTCAATGTTTTCTAGTGGTATTCCGTAATATTTATGAATGTAATAGACATCGACATAATTTGTGTGCACCGTTGCTTGTTTTGTGATGTGACCCGTTTTATCGATGGTAATTTCAATATGTCCTATTTTGTTGATATCGACACCATCAGTTGTTATTTTTAGTATGGTTTGGTTCTTTTTAGCAAATGTAACAAGTTGCTCGAAGTCGTCATTTTCTAAAGCAATGAGGTCATTTACAAGTTCTAACGCTTGATCGACATCATAAATAAACGCATCTTCTAAGGTTTCTTTTAATGGTTCAACATCATCTACTTCAATGGTTTGACTAAATGCTAGTTCAAAATTATCTTTAATATGGCTATTTTCAAATACGATCACGCTGTAAGCATTTAAAAATGTATCGATCCCATGTACGGCAGCTAAATCAAAGAATTCAGCATTATCAAGTTCATAAATAGCACTTTCATCCATGTTTAAGACAAGCTTTACAATTAACAATACATCGAGTAACTGTAAATCGGTTTTACGTTGCAAAACATCGTAGTCTTTTAATTTTAAGCCAAGTAAATCAACGGCTTCAAAATCAATATATCGCGATAACTCTAAACAAAAATTGGCATCTTGAAATAAAAGTTGATGGCTTGAAGGATACCCTTTACTTGTTTTAAAGAATGGGTTTGCACCTTTTTCAATAAGATAATAAATGTATGAAGGGTTCAACGCGTGCCTTAGTGCTTCATGGAAAAAAGTTAAGCCAAACTCATTCATCGCATTGAGATCTAAGTTTCTCGCGAGAATAAAATCAATGGTTTTTTTAAACAATGCCTCGTCGTCTAATTTAAGAATAGGGACGAATGATTCAATATCAAAAACCGTTGATAGATCTTCCACATCTTCGATATATTCAAGTAAGTTTTGGTGGTATGCAATGATTTCATATAAAACGGTATCTTTTTTACGTAAACTGCGAAACGCCGGGAGTTTAATTAACCAATCAAAGACTTCGACTTGTTGTAAAGAAGCCTTTAACAAATCGGTACGATGACTCTTTTCAATGCCATACGCTTTGTAAAACTGTTTGAAATAATCCAGTTCTTTGGTTTGAATCATAAACTCATACATCACTAAGTGCTGATAACTTGTAAAAGCAATTTGATCTAACGCATCGACAAGCATGCTTTCCCGCTCAAAAATCATCAGCACAATCGGTAAAGTTAATCGAAACGGATTATAAAAGTCTGAATAGTCATACGTTTTAATCAAATACTGAAAAATCTCTTCACTGCCATACGCCGCAGCGATTTCAATTGGATCTATCATTAAATCATTATCCGCAAAAGGTTCAAAGATTCGAACAAATCCTTCCAAATCTTGTTCGATAATACTTTCGGCATACGGAGTCACGTCTTTCAGCTCATCGGACAAGAAAAACGCCTTATATTGTTCAATCATATCGTATATCCTTTCGTATCAGTCTAAAAATCATATTAATTCTAACATATATAGGCCAAAAAGACCACAGTATAATGAAATGCTAACGGCTTAATAATAAGGGGTTTTAGAAAAAATAAAACCCGAAAAATATCGAGTTTTAAGATTGATTTTTATCGTGATCATCTTCAATAATTTCTGTGTCGTCACTAAGTTCTGGATGATTTTCAAAGTACTGTGCAAAAATCTTACTAATATCTTCGGTATTGGCCGCATCATTCATCATCGAATTGAGCGGTGAGTTTACGATGCGATCTTTATCATCAAAAAGGTCCAAGTCTTGAAGCGTGTACTGGACTGAAAAATCGAGTTTCATAATCAATGATTTCATCAAGTGTTTTCCAAGTGTCTTTAAAAGCATACTGATGTAATAAGTCACAACAATCGGTAAAAACACCAATGTCACAATTATCGTTACTAGATTCCAAGCTCTTCTTGGCCAAACCTTAGCGTGGGCACGCTTTTGAATCATCCGCATTTGAAACACCAAAAAGCGTTGAAAAAGCGGCGCTAAAATTCTTTCAAGTGTATACAGTAAAGCAGTTAATAAAAAGAGTAATGTAAAAACCGGCAAAACAACCGGTAAAAACAATATTTTTAAAACAATTTCACCATGTTTATAGGCTTTAAAATTAAAGAGAAAACGAAAGCCATTAAATCCTAGCAAATAGTTTTTCAGCATCTGTATCATTCCTTTATCACGGACTAAAAATAGTGTACCATAAAACACAAAATATTGCACTATAAGTAGAAAAAAACGCACCATTCAGTGCGTCTTATTTTCCGTACATTTTGTAAACGATTCTTTCAACAAATTTATACGGTAAAATTTTATTTAACAGCAAGATTAGCTTGTAGTTCACTCCCACTGTAACGCTTGCTTTCATCCGCTTACGTTTGATTTGCTTCATCACCACTTTAGCAACTGTTCTGGGATCTTTGCCATTTTGTTCATCACGTTCCATCCGTTCAATAGAACGGTTAACGCGGTCTTTATAAAGCGAAGCTGGTGGAACCTCAATAAAACGATGCGCGGTAAACGCAGTTTTCGTATCCCCAGGCAATACTGAACAGACATCAATGTTAAAAGGTTTTAACTCCATGCGCAGTGCTTCACTAAGTTGAATCAGCGATGACTTACTCATGCTGTAAAAGGCTTGGAAAGGAATGGTGATTTTCCCAGCTACTGAAGCAATGTTGATCACTTTAGGACGCGCAGCTTGTTTCAAAAGCGGGATGCAGAGTTGAATCAGTAAAAATGGCCCAAGCACATTAATCTGATGAAGCTTTAAAGCACTATGATAAGACGTTTCTTCAAGCGCTCCAGCGATGCCCATACCAGCACAATTAATCAACACATCGACAGATTTAACCTCATGTTTGAGTGATTTGACAAAATCAACCATCGAAGCCTCAGACTGCAAATCGCAGATTTTATAGGCAAACTTATAATCTGCTTTAGGATAACTTCGTGAACACCCAATCACATGATGTCCTGCATTGTGAAGTTGTTCAGCAAGAACAAAACCGATGCCACTAGACGCACCGGTTATAATAATTGTTTTATCTTTCATCTTGCATCAATTCCATCACAATAGCTTCCTCAGAATCAGGAAGATTGTTTAATACGTCTGCAATAATGTCAGCAGCTTCATCCATAAGAGCTTCGGTATGAGTCGATGTGTAGCTGGTTCGAATTAGACATTGTCCTTCTGGAGTCGCAGGTGGGAGTACAGGATTAACGTAAACACCGCGATCAAACAGTTGTTTACAAGCGACTAAAGTACGCATTGGCGTATATGTGTAAATCGGAATAATCGGTGAAATCCCAGAATCGAGAATTTTTAAGCCTCTATTGAGTAACTGTTTGCGCATATAAGCAGAAATATCGAGTAACTTTTGAACGCGTTCAGGTTCCTCTTTAATAATGTTTAAAGCAGCTTTAGCAGCTGCAGCATTTCCTGGTGTAATGGCAGCACTAAAGATAAATGATCGTGCGTGGTGACGAACATAATCAACAATATCAGCATCGGCAACTAAAAACCCGCCTAAACTCGCCAAAGATTTTGAAAAGGTTCCCATAATTAAATCAACGTCATCTTCTAACCCAAAATACGCAGCAGTTCCACGTCCATTCGGGCCAACCACACCGATGCCATGGGCATCATCAACCATAATTCTTGCATTGTATTGTTTAGCAAGTTCAACAATCTTCGGTAAATTACATAAATCACCGCTCATGCTAAACACACCATCGGTTACGATAAGTTTTCCTTTATTTGGATCCGCTTTTTTTAAAAGCTTTTCTAAATCTTCCATATCATTATGTTTGTAACGCACTAAATCTGCGAAACTGATGCGCGTCGCATCATAAATGCTTGCATGGTTTTCACGGTCACAGAAAATAATATCTTTACGCTGAGCAATCGCACTGATAATGCCTAAGTTGCTTTGAAACCCAGTCGAAAACACCATCGAAGCTTCTTTATGCATAAACGCTGCGAGCTCTTCTTCTAACTCAAGATGTAAAGCAAGCGTACCATTTAAAAAACGTGACCCAGAAACACCGCTCCCAAACCGCTTTGTCGCTTCAATGGTCGCATCAACAACACGAGGATCACCAGTTAAACCTAAGTAATTGTTTGACCCAATCATGATTTTACGATGCCCTTCCATGGTTACCTCAATATCTTGTCGCGATTCAAGCGCATGAAAATACGGATAGATTCCAAGCTGCTTAGCCTCTTTAACCGTATTAAAGTCATAACATTTTTTAAATATATCCATTGCTCACCCTCCAAAGTTGCCAATTCGTATATAATATTATATCACGCAAGTGGCTTTAATAAAACGTTTTTTACAATCTTTAAGCAATTTTTATAGATAAAAAAGACCATTGAAAAATGGCCTTTAGTAAAAAGAAGAGATATGATATGTTTTTAGGCTTGTGATCGTTGACATGAACGGCACACGCCATGGTATAAAAGTTGGGCGTCACGAACCTCAAAGGCATCTTCATATGTCTCATCTAAAGCGGGAGGTTCAATTGCGATATCAAAAAGCTGCTCACAACGATCACACTTAAAGTGGGCATGTGGTGTGGTAATTAAATCATAGTGCTTCTGTTCTTTCAACACGAGCTCTTTGACAAGATGATGGTCGATATAAAGCTTTAAGGTATTGTAAACAGTTGTTTTAGAAAGTGTTGGCAACTCCTCAGTTAGCGCTTGATAAATCTCATCTACCGTAGGGTGATTTTTATGCTCTTGAAGATACTTAAAAATCTTTACGCGAGTATAAGAAGGCTTAATTTGATGATCCATTAATAAAGTATGTACTGCATCCATAGAGAATTCCTCCATAATTGTAATCATTACAAAATTATAATAACAATAAATATGGGTTTAGTCAATCATATAAAACAATGTATTACAATTGAGTCAATAAAATAAACGATATATAATGAGTTTGAGGTGATTTTATGGAAATTAAAAAAGGTAGCCAAGGGTTTTATATTGGAGAGACCGAACAAGATGCTGTAGCAAGAATATCGTATAAAATAAAAGATGATACTACCATCTATGCTAACTCGACGTATGTTGACCCTTCCCTAAGAGGACAAAACATCGCCAAACAACTCTTAGATAGACTCGCTGATTTCGCCCGCGAGGAAAACTTAAAAATCGAACCAACCTGTTCTTACGTAGTCAAGATGTTTGAGCGCAGCAATAGCTATGACGATATAAAAGTATAAAGATCTGCATTTTTTCAGCAGATCTTTTTATTTTATGCAAATAACCCTGGAAGAAATACTACAATCATCGCAAGAAACGTAATGAAAATTACACTGAGTAGTACCCACGCAACACGCTTCATAAACTTAATTCTAAAGCGTAGCGTCTGCGTGACATCTTCTTCTCGAATTTGATACACCATAATTAATCCCACAATAAACAGCGGTATCACCACAAACCTAAATCCAGTGAAAGCCCCCATAAACTGAGGAAAAGCAAGTCCAATAATGATGGCTACAAAGAATCCTAATGTCCCTAGCACTAGAAATAAAAAGCCCATTTTTAATTGTTGTTCAACGTCCATATGCGTCTCCCCTCCTAGACACTTATAGTATATCAAAAAATCAGAATAAATTAAGTAATTTCAACAATACTATCAAGTAAAATGGTTGCTTGGTCAAGCATTAAAACTCCGAGCGTTTGATCAGCCCCAACGATATAGCCATCCATGTCTTTAAAACGTCCTCGCTCATAAACCTTCACCGTAACGCGTTGGTGGTTTTGCCAGGCTTCTTCAAAACGATACTGCATCAAGGCATACTGATCTTCGGATAAAACAGGTTTTGTTTGCTTGTGCCGGTTTTGATACAAGATGTTTAAATCCTCGCCTTGCTCGGGTAACGATTGAAAGGGAAGCCACTTCATCATCTTTCGATCGACATAAACTTCAGCCATGATGACCACCAACAAGCGCACTGCGTTCAAGTAACGTGCCTGCTTCTAAATAACTCGAAAGCCTTACAACGCTTTTCTTTCCAAACCGACTTCGAACCGCATCAATCGTTTTCCAAAGTTTTTTTCGTTGCGCCTTTTTATGCGCATCTTCGAAGAATGAACTTTGATAGACAGAAACAGACTGTTGAAGATTTGTCGCACGAATAAATACACTACGAATCGGAAGGTCTTCACCGTGTCGGTGAAACAAACCAATCACCGCTTCTAAAATCGCATCAGGGTCATCGCTTGCAACATCAAAACTCATCTGTCTTGAAAATCCACCACCAACAGTCTTACTGTAGCCAATCCCTAAATGGATGGTTTTAGCTTGTTTGCGTACGAATCGTAATCTTTCAGCGACTTCATCAGACATTTCTAAAAAAATTTGCATAATCATTTCGGTATCATAATTTCGAAACAATGTTTGTCCTAACCCAACACTTTTCATCGGTGTGTAGGCAGCATTCTTTTCTGAAATAATCGACATATCAATTCCGTTTGCATGGTAGTAAAGCTCTTCACCAATCACACCGAAAAGTCTTTTTAACTGTTTAATATTTGCGTGAGCCAAATCGTATATTGAGAAAATATTCAACCGATTCAGCCGCAGCTCCATCCGTCGTCCGATGCCCCACATATCAGAGAGTGGTTTAATGGGCCAAAGCATGCTTGGAACATCTTGGTATTGCATCTTGGCAATACCACTCGGTGCTTTTTTACTGTAAAGATCAAGTGCCAGTTTAGAAAGTAAAAGATTATCACCAATGCCGCAAGTCGCAGGAAGCTTCGTCTCCTCTAAAATCGTTTTCAAAATCATTTCTGCGATGGAATCAATATCGGTTTGATAATAATTTAAATAATTCGTAAGGTCTAAAAAGGCTTCATCAATACTGTAAATATGCAAATCTTCTTCTGCGACAAAGCGCAAATAAATCTCGGTGATTTTTGATGACATTTTCACGTATTCACGCATTCTTGGTTTCGCGACCATTAAATCATCGAGGTTTTTAATTTCATGTAACCGGCATCGCGACGGCATCCCTTTGGCTTTAAGGTAAGGCGTCACTGCGAGGACAATACTTCCGCCACCGCGACCCTTATCCGCAACAATCAATGGCGTTTTAAAAGGGTCTAGGCCGCGCAACGCACATTCAACTGAAGCAAAAAAACTTTTAAGATCAATGCAAAGCACCGATCGTTTTATCTTATACGCTTCCATAAAACCCTCCTTTTTTAAATTCATTATAGGAAAGAATTTTATCGAATATAAGCATTGACATTCGCACTAAATTTTGAAATAAAAGAGCCGTCTAGGTGAACGGCTCTTTAAAATGTTTTTAAACTGACCGAATGCTTTACTCAGTAAACAGCGAGAAATACAACATCGGTCTTGAATCATCCGCATTGATGCCCGAATTGAAGGAGCGGTTTTCAAACAGTGCTTCAAAATCAATCGCTTGATCATCGAAGATGTAGGATGCAGTTTTTTTAACGAGGTGAACGGCGTCTTGATAAGCATCGAGATAACAATCATCAACCGTCTTATGACTCGGATGATTGGTGATTGGGTGATACCACGTCCTTCGGTTGCGATTTAAATAATCAAAATCGGTTAACGGCAACTTGTAAAAAGAAAAGTCTTTAAAAAATAGATCGTTGTGTTTATTAAAGCGATCGAACCCTTTAAAAAGCAACTTTTTCAGTCCGAAGCGATCGGTAAAAAAATGCTTAACCACCCATCGCATGCGTCGGTAACCTTTCGCAAACAAAGCGCCACCACCAGGGTATTTTAGCGTTTCATAAATCACCACTTCATACAGATCTGAAATCGTCTTTGGAATCCGGTTCACCGGAAAGGCTTGTCGCAAAGGATATCGATGCGCTTTTTGATCGGTATCTTCCTCAATTAAACAGGCATCGATGCGCCGTTCAAACCTTAAATGAAGCCCTCGCATATGTTTGGTGCTGGCATCGTTTTCATCATAGACACCGACATGGTGATAGACATACGGATGAATGTTTGTGTCAACGGAAAAATGTAGTAAAAACCCTACATAATAGCTATATAAAATATCAGAATAGTGCTGTTTAACATAATTTGTCATCGTGACAAACAACGTATTGATATTGGTATCGTGCAACCGATCGCCTAACATCCTTGCATGTTTAAACGCTCGATGAAAGACAAGGTAGTATAAAGGATCTGGTCCTTGAGAACCTAGTAACACATAATCTTTAATAAGCTTGGGGTGCTCTTTACAAAACATCTCAGCAAAGCGATGATGCATGTAGATGTCAGCCATGTCTTAACGCCTCTAATTTATCACTAAATGGCTTGGGAAGCGGTGCTTCAAATGTTAGCGGCTGTTCTGTAATCGGGTGTTTCAAAGATAGCCGTTTAGCATGCAAGTACTGTCCATAACTGATATCTGTTTTTCTCCGTCCATACTTAGGATCTCCAACAATTGGATAGCCGATATAGTTCATATGGACTCTGATTTGATGCGTTCTACCCGTTTCTAATTGACACGCAATCATAGTATGTGCATCGAACCGTTCTAAGACTTGAAAGTGCGTGACACTTGCGCGACCTTGGTCTACGACATTCATTTTTTGTCGGTTTTTAGCATCGCGTCCAATCGGAGCATCAATCTTTCCAATGTTATGTGGAATTACTCCGTCGACTAAAGCGACATATTCCCGTTCAATGTCATGAGACTTCAGCGCTTTTTGCAAAGCTTTCAGCGCTACTTCATTTTTAGCAACGACCAAAAGTCCACTAGTATCTTTATCGATTCGGTGGACAATACCAGGCCGAATCGTATCCCCAATCGCTTGTAAATCTTTCATTTGATAAAGTAAACCATGAACCAGTGTCGGTGCTTTAACAGTGCTCGCTGGATGCACTACAAGCCCACTCGGTTTATTGACAACCGCAATATCTTGATCTTCATAAAGGAACTCTAAATCAAGGTTTACAGGGGTTAAATCGAGGGTTTCAGGTTCAGGTTCTATCACATGTATCGTTTGATTTAACTGTACCTTTTGACTGGCTTTAGCAGTGGCATCTTCTAAGCGAACATGATGATTTTCTATTAAACTTTTAATTTGACTACGCGAAAAAACACCCTCAGATAAAATTGTTAAAGCTTTATCTAAGCGCATATTCGCAACACTTTCATCAACCGTATAGTGATATTTAGGCATTATTCATCGACTCCCGTTTCGACTCAAGGATTAAAACATCTAAAGCAAAACAAGCCATTCCGATGGTTAGTGCAATATCAGCTACGTTAAAGACAGGAAAATTATAACTAAAAATATAAAAATCCAAAAAATCCACCACTGCCCCGGTAATCACACGGTCGATAAAGTTCCCAATCGCTCCACCAATCATTAAAGCGATCCCAAAAGATAAAAACTTTTTCGACTTATAATCGATATCTTTAGCAATATAGCCAAATAGCACAAAAGCAAACAAGGTAATTCCAATCAACAACGCCCGTTGTCCTTCTAACATACCCCAAGCTACCCCAGTATTTGTCGTATGAACGAGATAAAAGAATCGCTCAATGATGGGTATAATCGTTCCTTGTGTAATGGTGTTTGCGACAATCAGCTTCGTTATTTGATCGACCGCGGCAACCGCCGTGGCGATTGCTAATAAAATATAATAGTCTTTTCGAATAGACATCTTGCTTGTTTTCATAAAGTCACGTCCTTATAAGTAAATCGGTACAATAAATAGGGTTACAATCATCGTCACAACAAACAGTATTGCACCGAAGATAACGCCTTGCATAAGTGGTGATGGCTTTAATG
>SKGE01000110.1 GCA_007117625.1 Candidatus Izemoplasma sp.
CAAATCATACAACAGCTTCAAAGTCACGGCTATGAAGCCTATTTTGTGGGTGGCTATGTTCGTGATACCCTTTTAAATATCGAAACACAAGACATTGATATCACTACAAGTGCTAAGGTCCATGAAGTCATGGCGCTATTTGATAAAGTTGTTTTAACTGGTGAAAAATATGGAACAGTCACGGTTATTATTGATGGGTACCATTTCGAGGTAACGACCTACCGTAAGGACGCTTCATACAGTGATTCAAGACGCCCAGATGAAGTCAACTATGTGCAATCTTTACAAGAAGATTTAGCCCGTAGAGACTTCACTATTAATCAACTAGTAATGGATTGTCAAGGGAATATTCTAGATCACTTTAACGGCAAAGCTGATCTTAAAAAGCAACAGATTAAAACCATTGGCGATCCTTTTAAACGCTTTGAAGAAGATGCCTTAAGGATGTTGAGAGCATTTCGCTTTGCGGCGAAGCTTAATTTTACCATTGAAGACACCACCGTACAAGCGATCGAAGCATACAAGCACCATTTAAAATACATTGCGATCGAAAGAGTTCAAGATGAACTAAACAAACTTTTCAACTACCCGCACAAAACTAACGCTATCAATACAATGTTACAAGTAGGCATTGACCAAGCACTCCCAGAACTTTTAGGCGACCTAAACAGCTTAAAAAACATTACCGAAGCGTATCAAGCGGAAGATGCATTTGCAATCTTTGTGATTCAAAACCGCGATTGTATCAACCACTACAAGTTCTCAAAAAAACAACAACGAACTTACAAAGATATCTACAATCTTTATCTTCAAACTGAGAACCATGCATTTCAACCAGAACACATATTTCAATACGGTCTTGAACTTTGTCTAAAAACAAATAAAATCCATCGCCTCTTAAACCAAAACGATCGTGAAAAAGCTATTCAAGAACTCGATCAAACACTTCCAATACGCAGAACCTGTGAGCTAACCTTTAAAGGCGAAGACATCATCAAAACCCTAAAGATTAAAAATCGTAAGCAAATCGGATTTATCATCGATTACTTACTTTTAGAAGTCTTACACAAGCGTCTTGAAAACAAACCAGAAGACTTAAAGAAAGCCGCAGAAACCTATTTATCTAAACACTTAAAGGAGTTTTAACATGGCAGATTTTCGCGCATATATCGATGATTTTAACCATATTACGATCATCATCCCAAAAAGTATCCAAAAAAATAAAATTGATACCTTTGAAGCCCGTGGTAATGATGAAACCTTACCGCTCAAAGTCGTCCAACACGAAACCAGTGAATACCATCATAAATACGTCGTTGAGTACGAAGGGTTTATTTTCTTAAACAAATCTTACACTGTACACGATAACGATGGACACTACGCTGAACTCTTTAGTGGCAAAATCGTACGCACCGAGGCATTTGATGATCTTTACAGCTACGAAGGTAAAGATCTCGGGGTACGTTATACACCGAATCGCTCAACCTTTAAACTTTGGACGCCGGTTGCTAAAAAAGTCACTTTAGTGCTCCTTGATGACGATGACCAAAGAGAAGACCACGCTCTAAACTACGACAACCAAGGTGTATGGTCAACACACATAGACAAAGACCTCGACGGGTTTAAATATCGCTATTTAGTGTATGTTAACGGTGTAACGCATACCGTCACGGATCCTTATGGTGTCGCTTCTAATGCCAATGGCGAGTATAATTTTGTTATTAACCCTGAAAACTGTTACCAAATGAAAGCTGAAACACCGGAATTTTCATCAGAACCCACTGACGCCATTATTTACGAGATGAGTATCCGTGATTTTAGCATCGATGAATCCATCAAAGCGACCGAACCGGGCATGTATCAATCTGCCATAGAAGAAGGCTTGAAAACTGCTCAAGGGAATCAATCCGGGTTTGACTACCTAACATCACTCGGTATCACCCATGCACAAATCATGCCATTTTATGATTTTGAAGGGGTTGATGAAAATAACCCTAAAGATTCTTATAATTGGGGATACAATCCAAGTCAATACTTTGTTCCCGAAGGATCATTTACAAAAAATCCTAATCATCCATACGAACGTATCAACGCTTTACGCAAGCTCGTTGACACCTTTCATAAAAATAACTTACGCGTTGTGATGGATGTCGTCTACAACCATGTCTATGACCTTACAACCTTTCCATTTGAAAAACTTGTGCCAGGTTATGCGTATCGATATGATCAAAGAGGTATTCGAACCAATGTCAGCGGCTGTGGTAATGATTTAGCAACCGAGCGCAACATGGTAAGGAAACTGATTATCGACAACATCATGTTTTGGACAAAGCAATACGGTATTGATGGGTATCGATTTGATTTAATGGGCCTCATCGATATCAAAACAATGCACAAACTTCGTCAACGCTTAGAGCATTACCGGAAAGATATTATAGTCTACGGGGAAGGATGGGACATGCCAGCCCCACTCCCAAAAGCTTTACTCGCTCATCAAAACAACAAGCAAGTCTTGTTTAACATCGGGTTTTTTAACGATGCTTTTCGAGAGCTCATCAAAGGCGGGACCTTTGATTTAACACACAAAGGCTACGCACTCGGAAACCCAGAAAAAAGCAAACAAATAAAACAAGTGCTTCTCGGAAGCTCTCACAAATACATTCAACCCGCCCAATCGATTAACTACGTCGCTTGTCACGATAACCATACACTGTTTGACAAAATTACCTTAGCAATGGAGAAAACCCCGAAAGAAAAACGCCAAAAATATCAAGAGCTCGCCACTGCAATGGTACTTTTAGCTCAAGGTGTTCCATTTATTCACATGGGACAAGAGTTTTTTAGAACCAAGGACCAAGAAGAGAACAGTTATCAAAGCCCAGATCGCATCAATAAAATAGACTGGGACTTAATTGACAAACATCAAGATGCGATAGCGCGCTTTAAAAAACTGATTGAAATTAGAAAAGCCAACCCGTTGTTACGACTCAGAACCAAGCGTAAAATCGCAGAACTTACGAGCGTTACTTTTAGCGATAAAAGCTCTGCCTTATATCGGCTTGATGAAAATGATGAGCACCTCTTAATTATTTTTAAAAACAATGACGCTAAAGAAACGATTTCACTTGACCGTGATTACGAAATTTTATTCAGTCATGATGATCTCAACAAAATAGAAGATGGTAAACTGATCCTATCGGATATTAGTGCAACGGTATTGAAAGGAAAATAATATGAATACATTTTATGCAAAAATAATTGCAACCAATCAAACAACATACGACACAAATACTTTAAGTGTGTTAACGGAAACAATGGCAAAAAACGAAGTCAACATGCAACGACCAACCACCCTTCGCATTGCTGAAGACATTTTTTTAACGGAAGGGGATGTCTATTATTTTGAGACAGAACCAACCATCCATAATGAAAAAGAACAGCAAAAAGTTCTGCACTATCGTCATGTCAACGACTGCGAACTCAAACTTTCTGAGAAGGAACGCCTAATGCGTACCTTCTATGATTTTGCACCTGTCGACATCGAAGTGGTCAAAACGAGTGTTGAGGCTTATTTAAAGCAGCTAAAAAATCCAGTAATTTCAAAAATCACACAAACCCTTTACGATAAATATTCAGACAGGTTTTACCTCTACCCTGCAGCTACAAAATTTCACCACGCTTATATTGGAGGATTGGCCCATCACACCGAAACGATGTTAAGAGTCTCAGAAGGTTTGCTGAAAATTTATCCGTTTTTAAACAAAGATTTGTTGATATCTGGGATTATTTTACATGACATTTGTAAAACCATTGAACTATCCAATTATAAAGAACCAGAATATACCAAAGAAGGACGTTTAATCGGACATATCACGATGGGGGTCAAAGCCATCACTAAAGTCGCGATCGAAAACGATCTTTACGATACAGAAGAACGACTCTTATTAGAACACATGATACTATCACACCACTATTACGGTAATTTTGGGTCTCCTAAAAAACCGAATATTCCCGAAGCTTTAGTTTTACATTTCATTGATAATATCGATTCAAAACTCGCTGTGCTTGGTGAAACTCTAAAAACCATCGAGCCAGGAACTTTCACATCACCAATTCCAGTTTTAGATCGCGAAAAGTTTTATAAAGCTAAACTGAAAAAATAGACAAAAACCAGGCACTATGTTAAACTATTTACAATCATGCGCAGCATGGAAAGTATATCATTGAGAGGATGAAAAAAATATGAAATTAGAAGCAAGAAAAAACCCCTTAAAAGAGGTAAGAGCGAACCACCAAGTCGCAGGGGTTATATACGGAAAACGTATCGATTCACAGCCAATTCAAGTCGACTATAAAGATTTCATGAACCACTATCACGAGTATGGAACTAGTATGGTCTTTAAATCAAAACTCGAAGGAAAAACACATCAAGTCTACATTAAAGATGTTCAAGTTGATCCACTTAACATCAACAATATTCTTCATTTTGATTTAATCAAAGTAACTGCGACAGATACAATTACTGCAGATATCCCAGTACATCTTGCTAACAAAGATGTCGTTGAAGGACGCGGGCTTGTCGTTCAGTTGATCGCAAATACCATCAATACTGAGTTCTCACCAGGTAGTGGTGTCAATAGTTTTGAAATCGATGTTAAAGATATGGAAGAAGGAGACGCTTTCTACATCAAAGACATGGATATTCCAGAAGGTATTAAAGTCTTAGATGACTTGGAAAAAATGGTTGTTAATGTCTCAGAACCTGAGTACGAAGAGGAACCAGAAGAACCAACTGAAGAAGAAAATGTAGAAGTCGAAGCGATTAAGCAAAAAGACGACGAACCAGCTGAAGAAAAAGAAGAAGAGTAATCTATAAAAGAGAAGTTTTTTTGATTAAAACTTCTCTTTTTTTATTGATAAAAAAAAGGCGCTTAGAATCAGCGCCTTTAATCATTAATCACGGTTAATATCTGGAAATAAATCTCTACGATAAAGCTCTTGGTACGCTTCAATCATACGAATTAAGTGTGCTTGGTGTGAAGAAAAATCAACATTTCCTTCTAACAACTTCTCAATCATCACTAAGTTTCCATGGAGATCACGATTTTCCTCAACATTTGGAAATAGACGTCCTAAGTAGCGATCAAAGTATACTTGAATGACTTGGTCTAAATCTTCTGGGAAGTTAATATCCGATCCATCTTGGAAAGTAATCTCATATTGGTACTGTGTCCAAAGCTCAAGTTGATCGCGTGTAGGAACACTACCAGGGTTGATAAGGCGTGGATCATAATCACCATCTGGGTCTTCAAAGTTTGCACTTGGCTGAACAAAATTCTCTTCAGTTCCAGGTGATGCGATAATGAAATGCAATCCGAACTGTGTTGCGAATAGTCCGTCTGGATCAACCATAAATGGATCTTCAACAAACTCTGGACGTGTGTAGCGTTCGTAAATATCAAACAAACGGTCGCTATACTCAGGAACAAATGTAAAGACATTGTGATAACTAACAATTTGATTCTCATCTGCGGTCAAATTTTCATAGCGCAACTTAAACCCGAAGTTCTTAAATTCAGCCCATTCGCTTCTGCTTTCTCTACGACCACTTTGACGATATTCATCAACGATATCTTCTAATGATTCACCATCTTCAACACGACTGGCAATGAGGTCTTCAAGACGATTTCTTGTATCAATATAAGTATCCCAAGCCTCGCCACCTTCAGCTTCTAAAGCTTCTAAATAGGCTTTGAAATCATCGGGTGCTAAATCACCATCATAATCCTTATAGATAACAATATGTTCAACGTTTAAGTTAATGTAGTTTGCATAGAAATCTTCAACATACTCTAAAGCAACATCAAAGTCCATAAACGGAACAACAATATCACTTAAGAGTTCGCTTGAAACCAAATACTTAAGGTAATCTTCATCACTGCTAAACTGTAAGTAGACAAACATAAACTCTTCAAATGTCATATCTTCAGCGAATATACTTGCTCCAAATTGAGCTGCTAAATTATCGATTTGTCGTCTAAAGCTTACTATATCACTATTGTTTGAGTTGACAAGATCACGATTTGAACCAAAACGCGCTTCAAAAAACTCACTTTGCAACAACCATTCTGTTTTAAACAGTTCAATCGATGAAATGGCTCCAATACGTCTTACCATATAATCAAAGTAATCATCAACTTGAATGCGTTTGTCATTTAAAGATGCGATAATGTCTCGATCAGATTCCTCATAACGAACATAACGATCCGATTCATTTCTTATATAGCCTTCAACAAAGAGTTCATAAGACAGTTTCAATCGCGTATCATGTAACGTAAAACCTTCGTTATAACGCAAGCGAATCATATGTTCAATTTGAGCTTGATCAGTCGCTAATGTTTCTGCATAAGCCTCACGGATTTCTTGCTTTTCAGCTTCCTCAAGCTCATGATATTCTGGAATATCTTCTTGATCTACAATGAAGTACATAGCGTAGTAATGACCAAACTGATCGACTTCAGGATTGTAACGAACTGCATCGTTTGTATAGCGCATTACACTAGTTTCATCTTCATCATCATCATCGTCATTGGCTTCGACTTCTAAGCGGTCTAACAATAAGTCTTCGAAAAGAATTGATGCAGCATTCGCCGTTCTCGCTTGAGCAATCATATCTTGATAGTTAAAAATAAAGTCATCGTTAAAGTAACTTGTATCATCCAATTGCATGCTCTCAGGTAATGCATCACGGTAAGGGTGTAAAACATTATAAATACGAGCAAAACGATTGAGCACTTCACGCTCAGTTAACAAGCGTGTATTTGAGTCATCAAAATCAGCTTCGTCCATATTTTCGATATCTTTAGAAATTCCAAAATAAAACCCAATGCCACCTTCATAACCCGGCACCAATTGGAACTGGTTCATGATATCGGTAAATTCTTCTTGACTGGTGAAAATTAACTCGATAGCAGTGATATCTCCAAAATAGTTATCATTATAAAAATTCTCTGCGCGGGTTTCTAATACATCTTCATCAAAGTCCTCAATCAATTGGTTAATCGCTGATTGTCTTCTTGCGGCAAGTAATCTTAAATAGCGATCTACCTCTTCAGGCTCATCTGGATTAAAACCAGCACGGATGACACTAAAGTAGAAGGTTTGTTCAACGCGTTCTAGCAAGTCTTCATCTTCTAAGATTTCAGCGATGCGTTCCGGATCTGTCGTTCCATACTTTCTAAGATTCAACTCTTCTTCCATCGCCTCAGCATCAATCGCATTCATCGCGTCTTCTAAAATAATCTCATCGATGTGGTTTAGTAAGTGACTAATACCTTCACTTGTTTTCATGTAGGTATAAAGTTCACCACGTGTAATCGTTACATTTCCAAGTGATAAAAATGACTCATCAGAATTTGAAACCATTGGATTCTTATCACGTGAAATAATCATATTACATCCTATAGCTAGCACAATCGTTAAGATCAATATTCCAGCGATTATACCCATTTTTTTAATCATTGCGGCTTCCATAAATCTTCACTCCTTTTAATATACGCATTATATATACTATCACTTTTCCTATTTAAAGACAACAAATAAAAACAAAACTCTCACCAAAATGCAATAGAATTTTCATAGCATACAAAATGCCTATTATATTGCAAACTTGATTGAATCGTGTATAATATTTTTGTAACGGAGTGATAACATGAAAATAATTGTTTTAGCGAGTGGTTCGCAAGGGAATGCAACCTACATTGAAACCGAACATATCAAACTAATCATCGATGCAGGAATCTCTTACCGACAAATGAAACTGCGCTTACAAGAACACAATTTAGACATCCAAACGATTCATACAGTTTTAATAACCCATGAACATAGCGATCACATCAAAGGATTGAGTTCCCTCTTGAAGTTTACCAATGCAGTCGTATATGCCCCTTTAGAAACCTTCGAACACATCAACGCTAAAACGGCTCATAACATACCCGATGAGCGTTACCATGAAATTGTCTTGAACCAGGCCTTTTTTTTAGAAGACTTGACCATTACGCCCATCCCCGTTTCTCACGATGCAACCTGTACGATTGGTTTTGTCATCCAAAATGCTGTAAAACGATTGGTCTACATGACAGATATCGGCTACTTACCTGAAACAGACTATCCTTTATTAAAGAACGCCGACATGTATATATTTGAAGCAAATTACGATGTCTCATTATTATTTTCTTCAGCGCGTCCTTATTACCTAAAGAAAAGAATTGACTCGATCAAAGGCCATCTATCAAACACCGATTCAGCGTACCATTTAACCCGTCTCATCGGTGAACAAACAAAGACCTTAGTGCTCGCCCATCCCTCACAAGAATGCAATACCGAACATCATGTACTAAACACGTTTAAAGAAGTTTTTGAAAGCTATGAAATGAACTTAGATAACTATGATGTTATTGTCGCCAAACAACATCAGGTCAGTAAAATAATTAAACTATAGGGAGTGTTACAAATGAACCATGAAACCATCATAAAAGAAGTGTGTGCGAAAGTTTTCAAAATATCTGAATCGAAAATTCATCTCAACAAACGCCTTATGGGTGGTATGTCTAATTACACCTATGTTATTGATGTCGATGGGACACTACATACCTTTAGGATCCCTGGAAAAAACGCTGAACAGTTTGTCGACCGAGACATCGAGGCCTATCACTTAAAACTTATTGAGCCTTTAAAACTCAACAACGAGACCATTTATACCGACATTGAGAACGGGTATAAAATCGCTAAATACATCGAAGGAAAACCACTACATGAACTTGACCCGTTAAACTATTTAGACGCTGCTTCAAAGGTTTTAAAAACAATTCACCAAAGCCGGATTGAATCGAAGTATGATTACGCGCCCTTTGACCGACTAGAAAAATATGAAAAGCTTGTCAAAGGTTATGACCATCAACATACCACAAGATACTATAGCTATAAAAACACCTTGATGAGCTACAAAGACTTTTTAGATCAATTTGATAAAACTTTAACTCATGGCGATGCTCAAATTAGTAACTTTGTCGTCCAAGAAGACGCATTAAGGTTGATGGACTGGGAGTTTACCGGTATGAATGATCCTTACTACGATATCGCTTGTTTCGGCAACAACAACTTCGATCATGCACTTGCGCTACTTCCCGTTTACTTAGGTCATGAACCTACCGATGATGAACATAACCGCTTGCATTTATGGCGCGTTTTCCAATGTTTACAATGGCACAATGTTGCACTTTACAAAGCCTTCATCGGCTTATCAAAAGATTTAAGTGTTGATTTTAAAAAAGTCGCAGCAATGTATCTTGATAAAGCAGAAGCATTAATCGCTAATTTGAAATAGGCAACCCTATTTTCTAAACTGAAAGAAAACACGTAAATGTAAGTGTTTTCTTTTTTTTATTTCAACGATAACAGGTTGTCTTAAAAAACGTTATGTTGTATAATTTTGTTGTATGACAACATTGTAAAAAAAATTAATTGGAGGTAGTTGCGATGGCGACAAAAAAAGTGTTTCAGTCAATGGATGGAAACCAAGCTGCAGCGCACGCATCATACGCATTTACAGAAGTAGCTGGGATATACCCAATCACACCATCATCACCGATGGCTGAACTAACAGACTTATGGGCGTCTCAAGGGAAAAAGAACTTATTTGGAATGCCCGTAAAAGTCATTCAGATGCAGTCGGAAGCTGGTGCCGCAGGAACCGTTCACGGTTCATTACAAGCAGGTGCACTAACAACCACATACACCGCATCACAAGGATTATTATTGAAGTTACCAAACATGTACAAAATAGCGGGAGAACTCTTACCGGGAGTTATTCACGTTTCAGCTAGAAGTATAGCAGTACAAGCACTTTCGATTTTTGGGGATCATCAAGATGTTATGGCGGCGCGTCAAACTGGATTTGCGATGCTAGCATCAGGGTCTGTTCAACAAACGATGGACTTAGCTGGTGTGGCACATCTAGCAGCGATTAAATCAAGCGTACCATTCTTACATTTCTTTGATGGCTTCCGTACATCACACGAAGTCAATAAAGTTGAAGTTATGCCTTATGAAGTCTTCGACCGCTTATTAGATAAAGATGCTGTACGTAAATTTAGAAGACGTGCACTCAACAGTCAAAACCCAGTTACACGTGGTTCTGCACAAAACGACGACGTTTACATGCAAGCACGTGAATTGCAAGAAAAATTCTACACCGATATTCCTGATATCGTTAACGAATACTTGCAAGAAATCAGTAAAGAAACCGGACGCGACTACGCACCATTTGTTTACTATGGTGACAACGCCGCTGAAGACGTTATCATTGCCATGGGTTCAGTGACTGAAACGATTCGTGAAACTGTTGATTTCTTAAACAGCCAAGGGCGCAAAGTTGGTTTATTAAGCGTACACCTTTACCGTCCGTTCAGCGCCGATTATTTCTTAAAAGCAATGCCACAAAGCGCTAAGCGTATTGCTGTTTTAGACAGAACCAAAGAAAACGGATCACTCGGGGAACCATTGTTCTTAGATGTTAAGAGCATTTACTATGGTAAAGAAAATGCACCACGCATCATTGGTGGACGTTACGGATTATCAAGTAAAGATACAACACCGGCACAAATCGTTGCTGTATACGACAACTTAAAAGGTGACCAAAAAGACCGTTTCACAATCGGTATCGAAGATGACGTGAATAACACCTCACTTCCAGTGCCTAAAGAAATCGATGTTGCACACAAAACAACCACAGAATTATTGTTCTACGGATTTGGTAGTGATGGTACGGTTGGTGCAAGTAAAAATACGATTAAAATTATCGGTGAAAACACAGATTTATACGGACAAGCTTACTCAAGCTATGATTCGAAAAAATCAGGTGGCGTTACCCGTATGCACTTACGCTTTAGCGAAGAGCCAATCCGTAGTACATACTTAGTGAGTCACCCACACTTTGTATCATGTTCTAAGGACTCATACTTAAATCTTTACGACATGTTAGCAGGTTTAAGACCGAAAGGAACGTTCTTACTTAATACCATTAAAAAGCCAGAAGAGGTTGAAGCATTACTTCCGAATAAAGTAAAACGTCAACTTGCTGAAAAAGATGCAAAACTTTATATCATCAACGCTGTTAGACTTGCAGAAGAAGTTGGACTAGGTGGTATGATCAATACCATCATGCAATCAGCATTCTTTGCACTTAATGAACAAATCATGCCATACGAGCGTGCTCAAGAACTGATGAAACAATATGCAGAAAAAGAGTACAGCCGTAAAGGTAAAGCGATTGTTGAGAAAAACTTCGCAGCGATCGATAAAGGAAAAGAAGGCCTTATCGAAGTTGAAGTTAAAGCTGAGTGGAAATCGCTCAAAGATGAAGAAAAAGTCGTCGATGAAACAAAACCTAAATATGTTCGTGAGATTGCTGAACCAGTCAATGCTATTGAAGGTTACAACCTTCCAGTAAGCTCATTTGAAGAGTATTATGATGGAACGATGGTCAACGGTTCAAGCGCTTATGAAAAACGCGGAATCGCAAACTATATTCCTGAATGGATCGACGATAACTGTATTCAATGTAACCAATGTGCCTTCGCGTGTCCGCATGCAGTCATTCGCCCATTCTTACTCACCGAAGAAGAAATGGAAAAAGCACCAGAAGGTATGAAAACCGTCGATGCACGCGGTAAAGGATTAGAAGGATTGAAATACAAAATCCAAATCTCAACGCTCGACTGTACCGGCTGCGCTGTTTGTGTTCAAGTATGTCCTGCAAAAGACAAAGCACTTGCGCTTAGCCCAATTGGTGAAGAAATTGAAAAAGGTGAAATCGACAATAGTAACTACTTGTTCAATGAAGTTTCTTACAAAGATAACCTTGTTCAAAAAACCAATGCGAAAAACTCACAGTTTGCGAAGCCTTTATTTGAGTTCAGTGGGGCTTGTGCAGGATGTGGAGAAACACCATATATCAAGTTAGTAACACAAATGTTTGGAAACCGTATGATGATTGCAAACGCGACAGGATGTACTTCGATTTACGGTGGTTCATTCCCAGCAACACCATACACGACTGATGAAAATGGCCGCGGTCCAGCATGGGCGAACAGCTTGTTTGAAGACAATGCAGAATTCGGATTCGGTATGCGACATGCGCAACAAGCCATTCGTGATCGTATCCAAACCCTCTTTGTTGAAAACAAATCATCAATGCCAAACGAAGTCACAGAACTACTAGAAGAGTGGATTGCCAATCGTGAAGATGGAGAGAAAACGCTCGAACTTTCACAAAAAATTCAACCACTCATCAACAACTTAGAAGGTGATGTAGCAGAAGAACTTAAAGCTATTGCACCATACTTAGTTAAACAGTCGAATTGGATTATTGGTGGAGACGGATGGGCTTATGACATCGGATTTGGTGGCTTAGACCACGTCATCGCTAATGGTGAAGACATAAACATTCTTATCCTAGATACAGAAGTTTACTCAAACACAGGTGGACAATCAAGTAAAGCAGCCCCTACTGGTTCAATCGCTGCATTTACAGCTTCAGGGAAAGATGGTAAGAAAAAAGACTTAGCTGCTATTGCAATGAGTTATGGACATGTCTATGTTGCTCAGGTTTCACACGGAGCATCGCAGCAACAAGTATTACGCGCTATCCGTGAAGCTGAAGCACATCCAGGACCATCAATCGTTGTAGCATACAGCCCATGTATCGCACATAAAATTAAAGGTGGAATGACTTACTCAAACGAACAAGCTAAGCTCGCAACAGAATGTGGTTATTGGCCAACATTTAGATTCGATCCAAAGCTTGAAGAAGAAGGTAAAAACCCATTCCAAATTGACTCTAAAGCACCAAAATGGGATAAGTACAAAGAATTCTTACTTAATGAATCACGTTATGCTCAACTGATTGATATCAATCCAGAAAAAGCCGAAAGACTATATGAATCAAACCTAGAAGAAGCGCAACGTCGTTACAAAATGTACAAACGTTACGCATCAATGGATTATTCAATCGACGTATAAAGATTACAAAAGGCACAGAATTTTCTGTGCCTTTTCCTTTAACAAAGGTGAAAGCGCTTGATTTTATCACTAAAAACATATATAATATAATACTAATACTACACAAAGTGGTGATACTATGGACCAACAAGTCGATCTTATATACATATTACGTGGCCTTGCGCTCACAGTTTTATTTGTGGGTTTAATCGGATATGAGCGTCAACGTCGTAACAAAATTGCCGGGTTAACCACCCATGTTTTAGTTGCGCTTGGAGCAGCCGGCCTAACGATGGTCCAACAGCACATGGTCCAAGATGCGATTTTATTTGTACGAGAAAACCCTGACATCGCAGCACACGTCAACATCGAGCGCCAACGTATCGTTGCACAAATCGTCTCGGGGATCGGGTTTTTAGGAACCGGAGCGATTATTAAAACCAATGGTTACATCAGTGGCCTTACAACAGCATCCACGCTGTGGATTGGAGCGATTATCGGCATCATCTTCGGATACGGTTTATGGGAACTTGGAATCACCTTATCACTGTTAACCTTATTCGTTCTAACAATCATTAAAAACTTCTTTAGACACATGGTCGAAGACTCAACCCATTAATTGCAAAAGATGCGCTTACGCAGCATCTTTTTTTTGCAAAAAAGTATATCATATTATTAGCAAAAAGTGTCACTATCATATACAATAAACATGGACTTAAGGAGGTATTAATATGGCAATATTAAAAATAGAAAATCTACATGCAAAAGTAGAAGGCAAAGAAATCTTAAAAGGCGTCAGCCTCACGATAAAAGGTGGCGAAACACATGCCATCATGGGACCAAACGGTACCGGGAAGAGCACACTTGCAAGCGTGATTATGGGACACCCTAGATATGAAGTTACTGAAGGGTCAATTACCCTTGACGGTGAGGATGTACTTGAAATGGAAGTTGATGAGCGCGCAAGAGCAGGGCTCTTTTTAGCGATGCAGTCACCTGCAGAGGTACCAGGGGTTACCAATAGCGACTTTATCAAAACCGCGATGAATGCACGGTTAGATGAAGATAATAAACTCTCACTGTTTAAGTTTATCCGCAGCTATGATAAAGCCGTTTCAGAACTTAAAATGAGTGAAGATTTACCACATCGTTACCTCAATGAAGGGTTTAGCGGTGGGGAAAAGAAACGCAATGAAATTTTACAAATGAAAATGCTAAAACCAAGCATTGCTATCCTTGATGAAATTGATTCAGGACTTGATGTCGATGCCTTGAAAGTCGTTGGAGACAACGTCACTGAAATGAAGGGACAAGACTTAGGGCTTTTACTTATTACCCACTACCAAAGACTGCTTGATTATATTAGCGCAGACACTGTCCACGTTATGATGCAAGGACGTATTGTTAAATCAGGTGGGGTTGAACTGATGAAAAAAATAGATACCGAAGGATATGAATGGATTAAAGATGAACTTGGTATTGAAGATGAACGTGTCATTACAGAAGAAGATGAAGAACGTATCATGTTAGGGTCTTGTGCGACGAAAGAAGCACTCGAAAAATAATGACGATTGAAAACTTAGAAACCCTTGAGACGCGCATCAATAGTCTTGAAAATGTCTTAGTTGTCAAAGATGGCCGAATCATTAGTCAAAAATTAGACGCTTCCTTTGAAACTATCAAAATAACCACAGAGATTGATGCAAACATCGCATTTTCAAGCGATAGTTCTGAAATCGTCAAACTAAATGAAAAAATTCGCAAGAGCACACTGCAAATTCATCTTCCTAAAAACACAACTTTTAAACAACCTCTGCATGTTTTTTACATTGCAGAACACGAAGACATCGCACATAAAACGAACATTATCATTGAAGAAAACACACAGTTTAAGCTCTTTGAATCGGTTACGGGTTATCACGACAAAACGATTAACTTCGTATCAGACACCCTATTAAAACCGTATGCAACCCTTGATTATACGAGCTTATCAAACGGGGATTTAAAATCAGCAAGTGCGGTCGTCCGTAACGCAACGATTGAACAACACGCAACCGTTACCTATACCAATGGTGTCTTTACAGATGGAAGTACCAATCAAGAAAACCATCTGCG
>SKGE01000069.1 GCA_007117625.1 Candidatus Izemoplasma sp.
TATCCCAAGGTTCTGCAACCATCTTAACCCCTTGTGACTGACCATACGCAGCAATCCATTCAAGCAAATCATGTTCAGGATTAAAACTATATGGCTCGCGACCAAGCACAGGTGCTAAGTCGAAACGGTAACCATCTACGCCCATGATTTCTGTCCAGTAAATCAAGGAATCTTTAACAATGTTGCGTGCAGCTTCTTTACCCGGTCCAAAGTTTAGTTGGTTTCCTACACCCGTTGCACCTTGTTCAAGGAACCCTACATCATCATAACTAAGCGTATAATACGACGCGGTGTCAAACCCACCAAAGCTAGTAAATCCAGTGACATTTCGATCGTTCCAGTTCCCACCTTCAGCCGTATGATTATAGACAACATCTATAAATACCGCGATACCTTCATCATTGAAGGCTTGTACCATTTCCATAAACTCACGCTTAGGACCACCCCATGATTGGTCGTAACTGTAACGACGATCTGGAGCAAAGAATGAAAGCGTCATATAACCCCAATAGTTAGGTTTAGGGTGTTCGTTATTTAATTTATTATCAAGAAGATAGCCGTCATTAGCATCGTTGTCTGTCTCATGCACTGGTAAAAATTCAATTGCATTATACCCAAGGGCTTTTAAGTACGGTGCCATCATGGCAGCGCCTTTATAAGTTCCTCGATAGGCTTCAGGAATATTAACAACATCTTCAAACCCAGGAATACCATCTAAAATAAACTCTAGGTTTGATGCAGACTCATGAATGGTGAAGCCTCGCACATGCGTCTCCATTGTGATAAGGTCTTCGGGTGGGATTGTCAATGTGCTAACTTCTGGAAGATCTTCATGGCGAACCAAAACAGATTTTGGCGCGTAGTGGGCTGTATCTACATTTCTTCGATCAATAACCTCAAAGTTTGTCGTATAAGGCCCTGAATACGTATGCGTTTCTCCCGTATCCAAACCACCGGTTCCAAACATACCACCATTTTCACCGTCTTGGTCCATATACAAGTTTTCTTTATCATGCGATATTTCTAAACCATATGGATCAAACAATACTTTATTCGGATTGAAGCGGTGTCCATAAATATGATCGTAATCAGCGATAAACCCGGCATCACTATTATTACGTGTCCAATCTGAATCTAAACGCCAATTTGGACCCCAAACACGGAACCCATAAAATATGACATCTTCACCAGTCACATCAATTTTTGCACGCCAAATATCATCATCGCCTTGTTCCATCCAGTAAGCATACGCAGCATCTTCTCTTATATGATCCGTATAAATTTCTAGCAATATCGCTTCAGCATGTTTGCTGTAAACAGCAAACGTTGCATAGTCATCCACAAAATGACTGCCTAGTGGATACGCTGCATCCGCCCACAAAGCTTCTGAAACAGGACTAAATGTTCCAGTATCAGGATACATCGTAACATCAGGTTTCTCATCTGCATTCGGTATTGCAAAGAAGGTTTCTCTTTCACCATTAAAAGTAGAAAAATGTGCATAGCCTGAAGGTGTGACACGGTTACTTCCTTCCATATGCGTAATCGATGTACCTTTATCTACATAAGCCCGCCATTCCACAGTCAAATGCGCTTCATGCTCAAGTTCAGCTACCCAGTTTGGAACAAACTCTGAATCGCTGTGTTGGTAGCTTCCCTCTAAAGTCTCCCATGTCTGCACGACGACATTATTGTGCAAGAGTTGATACTCAAAGAAGACATCCTCACCAAAGGCTGTATCATAATACGTTTTTAATTGGGTTGAGACAATTTCATCATCGACACCCGTGAGTGCCTCGATTGCTAAGTTTGAAAGCCGAAGAATAACGGTCTCGAATCCAGATAGCGTACCATCAAAATCATCACCGCTATAGTAAAGCGTCTGTCCCTCGACCTCTACTGATAAAGTATTAGAACCTAGATTATGCAAAACAAGCACAAGTTCTTGTGCACTATTACCTTCATCTAAAACGCGGTAGTATCCTTGTAAATCTGCCGTGTTTTCTTCATAAGGAATAACACGACCATATCTTAGTGCGGGTGTTGTTTGACGAAGGTTAAGCAATGCTTTATAGGTTTGAATAAGTGCATTATCATCTGCTAACTGTGTTTCAACCCCATCGACATCGCTATTAAACGGATCGCTATAACTCCATTCTGCTTCTGGCCATGTCGTTAAATATTCGTTTTCAAACAAGAACGGTAATCTTACAGATTCATCCCAAATCGGGGCCTCTCCAGACCTAACACCTTTCATCCCTAACTCTTCACCATAGTAAATAAAAGGATTACCCGGCGCTGTCAGCAATAGCTCTGCCCCAAGACGTTGTTTCTCATCATCAACGATGATTGAAGCGAACCGGTCTTGGTCATGATTTCTAAGGAATGGTGCTGAAATCGCTGTCGAATCGACCGCTTGTGACAAATACTCCCAAGATGCAAGTTGATTCGCATAGTTTAACCCTGACTCTTGCTGAAGCATACTGATAATTAAATCGCTGTACTCAAAGTGGAACGCTGAATCCATCACAGCAAAAAAGTCACTGTATGTATCAAAACTATCCCAAATTTCACCAACAATATAAGCATCTGGATACACCGCTTTTAAAGCATCTTCAAACTCAAGTAAGCGTTGCATATTTTCTTCATAGGCATTTAAACTTGGATCAATTTCATTTGCTGCTTCAAGATGTAATGCGGCATCAAGTCTAAACCCTGCAACACCTTTTGCCATCCAGTACTTCGATATATTTAATATTTCATCTTGGACAACTTCCTCAGTCCAGTTTAAATCTGGAAGCATGCCATTAAAGTACCCAGCATAGTAAGTCCCATCACCAATAGGATGCCAAATATCTTGGCCCCATGAACCTTGCGTTCCAAATCTAGGATCACTAGCATCAATACGACGGTAAAAATCCTCATAATCCAGATTACCTGCTAGAAACTCTAAAAACCAAGGATGTTGGTCTGAAGTATGATTAAGAACGAAATCTAATACAATATCAATGCCCTGTTCTGCAGCTGCATCGACAAGATTGACAAAATCTTCCATCGTCCCATAATCTGAGTTCACATCATAAAAATCAAGCACGTCATAACCATGCATAGAATTACTTGGATGAATTGGTAGCAACCAAAGCGCATCAATTCCCATCTCAACAAAATAGTCTAGATTTTCAGTGATACCATTGAAATCACCAATACCATCACCAGAACTATCCGCAAAACTTCTAACAAAGAGCTGGTAATAATTTCGATGGTTCGGCTTGAGTTGATCAAAATCTTTACTTTCAGAATAATAAACATAAAGATCCCCTTGATACTCAAGAATCATATATGCACGTACATGTTCTCGCGCATTTTTAAAACTCATTAGAAACTCATTGGTACGACCAAAACGCACTGTCCCTTGATACGTATCGACTAACGCATTATCAATCGTAACATCTTCAAAAGACATCACGTGTTCTGTACGCAACATCCCATGTTCAATTAATGTATATGTTTCAGGAATATACATTTGTGCCATATAACTGTCATAGGCTGTACGCAAATTTAATCTATTTGACAAAGTTATTAGCGGTTCAACTTCAACTGCACCTTCAAAACTAACTGCTTGAATCGCTTTATCTTCTAAAAGATGGAAACTATAATTGCGGTCATAGCTCACAATACGAGTATCTGATACCCAATACTTAAAATCAGGATCCTCTGAACGTACCGTAACCATCGAGTTGTAATAATATGTATTCGATTGATTGAGGCTAACGGAAAGATTAGGATGTTCAACATCGAACACATACCCATTGTCAACCGTGACTGAAAATTCATGCATATGATAAATTTCATACTGCAAAATAAGCACACGATTTTCGTTTATATGTTCTAGTGAATCACTCCACCTTTCAATCGTATCGACAATATAACCCGGTTTTGAGGGTAAATCAATGTCTGGTTCTAAAGCATTTTCTCCAGGTGAAACATATTGCACATCAAGCAACTGAACATTCGTGTCGATAAAAACAACTGCATGCTTATCCTCGGGTGTAAAGATAGCATCGATATGCATGTTCCGCAACAATACAAACTCATGATCAAATGCTAAATCATGGCGCACAACACCATTTACAACCCAATAAGCAAAATTATAGCCGCTTTGTTCGGTAATGGCTCCATCAAAACGCAATGTAGATCCATAAGACCCAACCACCTCAGGATGGTTGATTTCATTTTCTTGATCAAAAATGCTTCTCAATGATACCTCTACCATAGGACGATCATACAGTTGTGTATTAGCATCGCTATCGAGTGATACCATACCCATGACCGCCGGTTGCCCTAGACCATTGACACCAATTAATAAAAAGAACATCACTAAAACAATACCAATTTTCTTCATCCCAATAAAACCTCCTGAATTCTTTGTTTCATATACAAAATTATATCATGGCTTATCAACATATAACGTGCACATGCTACTCAAAAATCCAACTCTCAAATCCAATATTTACATGGATTAATGCTCATCATGCACTAAATCTTAATGTTTTTTCTCTGATTTCTTTGCGGATCATCGCAATAAACGATTCTAAATCAATCGTAACCTGTTCCTTCTCACCGTAACGGCGATATGTAACAGTTTGATTTTCTACTTCTTGATCCCCGATAACGAGTTGATAAGGGATTTTTTGGGTTTGCGCTTCACGAATTTTATACCCAAGTTTTTCTTCACGGAGATCTAACGTACTGCGCAAATCCTCATCAATAAAGCGCTCATTAAGCGTTTCTGAGTAACCTTGATGGGCTTCATTGTTTACGGGAATAACCTTAATTTGTTCTGGTGCTAACCACAGTGGGAATGCCCCTTTATATTGTTCCATTAAAATACTCATTAATCGTTCCCACGTTGAAATAAGTCCTCGGTGAATAACGACTGGTCGATGTTTTTCACCATCTGCGCCAATATAGGTCAAGTCAAATCTTTCTGGCATTAAGAAATCAAGTTGCACTGTACTCATCGTGATCACATGATCCATCGCAGTGCGGACTTGAATATCTATTTTAGGACCATAAAATGCTGCTTCACCTGTCATGGTTTTGTAGGTAATGTTTTCTTCATCAAGCAACGCTTTTAAGACCGCTTCCGCTTCATCCCATAATTTATCATTGCTGTGGAACTTCCCTTTTTCATCATCGCGTAATGCAAGCTCAACATAGTCAATTTCGAGTCCTAAATCTTCAATCGCTTTTAAGATTAGATTATACGCCGCTAAAACTTCTTCTTTAATTTGATCTTTACGCACGAAAATATGCGAATCCGTTAACGTCATCGCACGAACACGCTCGAGTCCTGTTAAAGACCCGCTGGCTTCATAGCGATGTTGCGTCACGATTTCAGCATAGCGAATCGGTAAATCACGGTAACTTCTAAGTTCTGAACGATAGATCAACATGTGGTGTGGACAACTCATTGGACGCAACACAAACTCTTCATCATCTTGTTTCATCGGTGGGAACATATTATCGCGATACAAATCCCAGTGCCCGCTAAGCTGATACAAGGTTTTACTACCTAGAATCGGCGTCGATACATGTTTGTATCCCGCTTTGCGTTCTAATTTATACACATAATCTTCTAAAGTACGTCTGATGGTATACCCATTAGGAAGCCAAAATGCTAGACCTTTTCCAGACTCTTCATAAATATCAAAAATCTTTAGTTGTTTATTTAAGCGTCTATGGTCGCGCTCTTTACGCTCTTTTAATATTTCAAGATGTTTGTTTAAATCTTCTTTTGTAAACCAGCTCGTACCATAAATACGCTGTAACATATCACGATCAGAATCGCCGCGCCAATAAGCACCGGCAACACTTAAAAGTTTAAAGTGTTGGATATACCTTGTGTTTCCAACGTGTCCGCCACGACACAAATCGACAAACTCACCTTGTGTATAAACGGAAATGGTTTCACCTTCGGATAAATCATTGATTAACTCCACCTTATAAGGATCCCCTTTAAATCGTTCAAGCGCATCTTCTTTTGATAACTCTTCGCGTTCCATATCGGTTTGTTCTTTAATAATGCGACGCATTTCTTGTTCAATCTTTGGCAAATCGCTTTCAGTAATTTTATGACTTGTGGCAATGTCATAATAAAATCCATCTTTAATCGCCGGTCCAACTCCAAACTGAGCATCACTAAATAAGCGTTTAACCGCTTGTGCCATCAAGTGGGCTGTCGAATGATTTAACACCTCAAACGCTGCTTCATCATCTTTGGTGATTATCTCTACCGTTGCATCGCTTTCAATCGGTCGGTTGCGATCGTAAAGTTCCCCGTTTACATACGCGGCCACGCATACTTTCTTTAAACTCTTCGAAATCGATTCTGCAATCGCTTCTGGTGTAATACCCTTTTCAAAACGTTTCTTATTGCCATCTTTAAATGTAATTTCAATCATGTTTATCGCCTCCACGATCGTTATATTTTTTCGCATTAATATGATCTTTTTCAATAATTGCCTCTTCTAAATCTACCCCATAGATGTTTGCTATGTGTGTGACATAGTGCAGCACATCATAAAGCTCATACTTAATATTTTGTCTCAAGGTTTCTGAAAGACCGCTTTGATGTGCACGACGCATCTCGACACTCAACTCACCAACTTCTTCAAACAATTTTAAAACCACTTCATGTTTTTTATCCGGATGAAAATCCACCCGCTTAATATGTGCTTGTAAATCTTTGATCGTTACCGGTTTTTTCAACATACCGACACCTCCTAAAATAAAAAAAACGTCCTTAGCTAAGGACGAATTACTCCGCGGTACCACCTTTATTCTGGCATTGCCAGCGCTCAACCATTAACGCCTGGTGCGGACACTCTTTCGAGGTCAACTCCGAGGTAGTAGTTGTGTTCATTGACAGCTTTCACCATATCTGTCTCGCTAAAGGTTGAACCAACCGTGTCCTCATCATTGTTATTACTCATATCATAATGAATTATGTGGTTTTTGTCAAACATTATCCCCATTGATTCATAAAAAAAGCACCGAAGTGCTTTTACATAATAACTTCTTCCGCAAGACCACGAATGCGCTCGATGATTCGAAACGCTTTAATCTTATCAGCACGTTGGTCTGATTCAGTCAAATATTTATCGAGTTCTTTAAGCGGCACATTCGATGAGAAAAAGGTTAGCTTTTCATCGAGTAACCGGTGTTGTAAAATCGGTCCTAAAACTTCATCACGAACCCATTGAGAAGGTGACTCTCCACCAATATCATCAAGCATCAACACATCCACATGTTTGAGTTCCGATATAATTGATTCAAGGCTGCCATCTTTAATCGACGACTTAATCTCACGGACCATATCTGGGTAATAGCCAATAAACACCGTCTTGTTGACTTTAGCAAAATAGTTTGCCATCGCTCCAAGGGTATAGGTTTTACCAATCTGATAGCGTCCCGTTAAATAAAGGCCTTTCACTTTTTCATCCAACTTAACTTGATTCATAATTGTCATGATTGTTTTATACAATGTTTTTCGACTGTCTGTGGTTAAATGAAAATCATCGAGTGTCGCCTGAGAAATCATCGCTGGCATGTACATCGACTTAACACGGTTTTCAATACTTCTTTGAGCATCGGAATGTCTTAAAAAATTACATGGCTGATACGATAAACGCACGCGCTCATTGACATATTCAAGCACCGGTTGATACCCTAAAGTATCTTGGCGACACATCTTTAGCCCCGTACAGTCTTCACATAAAGGATGTTCTTTATTGTAAGTCATAAAGCTGTTTAGATGGTCTTCAATCGTGTCGTGCGAAAGATCGTGTTCTAAGAAAAAACGCTTTAAAACTGGATCTTCATAAAGGGTTTCAATCACATCATCAACGATGTTTTTATTTTGCTTAAAAGGATATCTTTCCATCTCAACGCTCCTTCTCTTGTTCTTTTAAGTAGGCATCAAACCAATCAACCTCAACATCTTTTGGTAACGTTTTACCTCTAGGTCTTGAGGTTTGTTGTTTGCGGGATTGAATCTTTTGTTTACGTTTTTTTATATGTTCAACAGCATCTTCCGCACTCTGAATCCCAGAACGCTTCCATTCTGCCAACACTTTTTCAAAGTAATTATAAACTGGAAACTGATTGTCGAGCTCCTTTAAAACATAGGCCACTAAGACATTAATCACTTCAACTTGAACGTCATTTTCCGTTAACAAGCGGTCAATAATCTTCAAGTCTGCTTGTGGAACATGCATACCTGTTAAATCTTCAACAATACTTTTAGGATGCGTCGACTTAAAATAATCAATATCATACCCAGATGTTTTTTTCGTGAACTTATGTTTTGGTTTTTGTTGGTAATGCTTTTGCGCTTTTTTAATAAACTCAGAAAAGTTAATCGACGTGTCTGCATTTAAACTTGCCTGTAAAAGCTCACGCATCGATGCTTCATCTAAAGCATATATGTAAGCAAGATGGTATAAGCGTTCTTTGACACGCTTTGTTTTTGTGGTTTGATGGACCAAATGATCTGGTAAGCTGGCAATCAAAGTATCGACATCAAAATCATGATGCATCGAAACCACTTTTCGTTTGCCTTCGAGATACTGACTTGTCGTTGGTTTAATCGGCTCATATGCCGGTGTAAACACATCGTCAAAGCTAACCGTGATATTATCATAATTACCCAACTGTAACCGTCTTACTTTAAATAAATCTAAGAGTTCATCAAAGCGATTTTGACCAATGTTTTTAAGCAAGTACGGCGCAAACGGAGAATCTTTTATAAACATCTCTGCCGATAAAGGCAAATAGAGTTCATACACGTAATCTTCATCGCCGGAGTAAGTTTCTAAAAGACCACAAGCTTCGAGCTTTTTACGAACCACTTCAAACGCTTGTT
Source organism: Candidatus Izemoplasma sp. (assembly GCA_007117625.1). Taxonomy (GTDB): domain Bacteria; phylum Bacillota_I; class Bacilli_A; order Izemoplasmatales; family Izemoplasmataceae; genus SLQR01. The sequence goes on from SKGE01000069.1 coordinate 8,927, forward strand.
TTTGGACGTGAAGCATATCGAATAAAAACGCGTGCGGGTAACTTGGCGATCGCAATTGACTGCGATCAGTTAAAGCGTATAACGTCATATATAAGGCATATGCTTTAGACCCGATAATAGGCAAATACAAAAGCGTCATCACATGGCGATGATCATGATCGATATGTTTTGTCGTGACGACTTTAAAAACTGTATTTGGTTTCATATGTATCCCCTTAATTAATTTTTGATTCGAGTTTTTCGATTACACGTTTAAACGATTTTTTCGTCTCTAAAACACTTTTTGAATTGTCAATAACATAATCTGAAAGTTCACGTTTTTTTGACATTGGAAATTGCGACTTAATCTTCTTTTTTGCATAATCCTCGGTAATTTTATCTCTTAAAATCAAACGATCCACTTGATCTTTTTGTCGCGCAAAAACAAGTACGGTATAATCCATATCCTTATCTAACCCTGCTTCATATAAAAGCGGCACATCCACAATAATTAAAGGCGCACCGACCTGTTTGTAGCGGGCGATTTCTGAATGAATGATATCAATGGCTTTCGGATGAATAATCGCGTTGATTTTTTTTCTTGCGTCTTCATCATGAAAAAGCAACTTCGCAAGACGTTTGCGGTTAATCGTTTGATCGGTCGACAAAACATCCTCACCAAACGCAGAAAGAATTTCTTCATAGGCACTACTGCCCTTGATTAATAGAGATTTTGCAATCTCATCGGCATCAATAACGGGATACCCGCTTTCTTTAAACATCTTTGATACCGTGGTTTTTCCAGTTGCAATACCACCTGTTAATCCGACAACGATTGCCATTTTACATCATTCCTTTCAATACTGTTGGCACTTAGAACAATAATAAGTCCCGCGACCATTCACCTTAATCTTCTTAATAGGTGTTTGGCACGTATAACAAAGCTCGCCTTCTCGCATATGTACGTTCAACTCATTTTGAAACAATCCTGAGATTCCTAAACTATCGGTGTACGAACGTATCGAAGAACCCCCGAGTTGGATCGCTTTTGAGATAACTTTTTGACTGCATGCAATAATCGATCGGCATTTTTTGAGCGACACACGTTTCGCTCTCGTAGTAGGTCTTATTTTAGCACAAAAAAGCACCTCATCAACATAAATATTACCAAGACCTAAAATAATACTTTGATCGAGTAATACTGTTTTAATTTTACGATCAGTTTTCAACTTGTTTTTCAAATAAGTAGCTGTCAAACGGATATCGCTCGGTTCATATCCTAAATTGATAAACGGATGCGTTGTTTCTAACGCATCAACTTCTTTAATCGTATGGGTTCCAAACTTACGCACATCATGATAGATCAGTACACTTCCATCGGTGAACGTATATCTGATATGTTCATGCGTCATTTTAGGGGTCGTTTCATCGCCTAAATAAAACTTTCCCTCCATCCTTAAGTGCACCAACAATATAATGTCTGATAAGTCAAATACCAAATACTTACCACGCCGGCGCATTGCTGCTATCGTTTTACCAATCAGACGCGCTTTAAACACATCTAAACTCAAAGGTCTAATCATCGGTAAGTAATGTACTGTAATCGCTTGAATCGTCTTGTTTAAAACGCGAGGTTCTAAGCCCCGCCTTACAGTCTCGACCTCTGGTAACTCAGGCATTACTCAACCACCGTAATACGCGATGCATCGTAGCGAAGCTTCGTGACTTCTGTCGATTGATCTGGATGCCCAATTGCAATCATACAAAACGGGGTGAGATGACTTGGCAAGTCAATAATTTCTCGGACTTTCTGGATCCGATCTTCTAAAGGAAACACACCAATCCAAACCGCCCCGAGGTTTAGCTCAGTGGCAGTTAAAAGAATATTTTGAGTCGCTGCTGCTAAATCTTGCGGACACATATGCGGTGCTGGAGCATCTTTTTTAATTACTGGCATAATCGCCAAAGGTGCGCTTTTTAGTGGCTTAGCTCCATTTGAAACTTCACTCAACTGATCAATCATAGGTTTATTTTTAATCACAATAAACTCCCATGGTTGTTGGTTGCGCGCAGATGGTGCTTGCATCGCGGCAGTCAACATAGCATCAATCGATGTCTGATCGACACCTTCGGTAGTAAATTTACGAATACTTTTTCTCGATAATATTAGACTCATTACCTAACCTCCGGATTCACATGGACAATCACATGTGCTATTTTTTTATTTTTCATTAATATTTCTTTGACTTCACTCGCAATATCATGCCCTTGACTGACAGTCATATCACCGGCAACACGAATATCGATCATGACGTGATAATAGTGTCCGTAAACAATCATATCTAAATGATCAACACCGATGACACCTTCAACATTCTCAGCCTCTCTTTTGGTCTTTGTTCGTACCATTTCTGGTGCAGATTTGCCTAAAATAGAACGTACAGCATCGACAATGATTTCAAGTCCTAGCTTCACAATGAAAAGTCCTATAACCAAACTTGCAATACGATCACCATACAGCAACCAGCTAACATCAAACCGACTTCCAACAACGGTTAAAAGAATCCCTACCAAAACAATCACAGAACTTAAAACATCCCCAAACGATTCTTTTCCACTAGCGAGGAGTGCTTGAGATTCCAAAGCTTTCCCTTTCGCAATAACATAACGCGATAGTAATAACTTAGTTAAAATCGCAAACGCAACCACATAAATCCCTAAAAGACTTGGGACTTCTACACCATTATTAAAATTAACAATCGCTGATTGTATAATCTGATAGGCCATAAAGAGAATACTGATTCCTAAGAAAATACTAATCACATACTCAAACTTTCCATGCCCTAAAGGATGTTCTCGATCAGCTGGTTTTGCACTATGCCGAATCCCAAAAACAACCATCGTATCAGTTAAAAGATCACTTAAAGAATGGACACCATCAGCTATCAAAGCCGCACTACGAAACAAAAACCCCCCCACGACTTTAACAATAACCAGTATCAAATTTGAGAAAAAGCTCTTATACATTACTTTTTCATGTGCCTTTGTACTATTTAGCATCGTTTAAGTTTTCTCCTTCAGCAATATCAACGCGCAGAGGTACAGATAAATCAAAAGCTGACTCCATCACATCTTTAACCAATTGTTTCATCACTTCTCGTTCATCTTCTTTAACGTTAAAGACCAACTCATCGTGTATTTGTAAAACAAGTTTTGACTGGAGCTGTTTTGCATCCATCTCTTGCGCGACTTTAACCATCGCGATCTTAATCAAATCCGCTGCACTACCTTGAATCGGTGCATTCATCGCCGTTCTTTTCCCAAACTCTTTTTGAGCATAAATACGACTGTTAAGTTCTGGTATGTAACGTCTTCGATTTAACATAGTTTTGACATACCCCTCAACACTTGCCCCATCGATAACGCTATCCATAAATTTCGCAATCCCTGGAAACTTATGATAATAGCGGTCAATAAAACGCTTTGCATCGTCAATACTAATATCTAAATCATCAGAAAGCCCCCAAGCACTTTGACCATAAATAATCCCAAAGTTCACCGCTTTTGCAATACGGCGCTCATTGCTAGAAATTTCCTTTTTATCAAAAATCTCTTGTCCGGTAATCGTGTGAATATCTTCATCGGCTTCAAACGCTTTAATCAGCTGTTTCTCATCCGCAAGATGGGCAAGAATTCTTAACTCGATTTGAGAGTAATCCGCAGCCAGTAAAACATGACCCTTTTCAGGAATAAATACCTTGCGAATATCTCTACCTAACTCGGTACGAATCGGAATGTTTTGAAGGTTCGGCTCAATCGAAGAAAGCCTCCCGGTCTGTGTAAAGGCTTGTTTATAGATGGTATGAATCTTACCGTCTTCCATCGTCGCTTCACTAAGTCCGCGAACATAGGTAGACTGAAGTTTCGTTAAACTTCTATATTTCATAATCGGTTCAATGATCGGATGTTTTTTTCTTAGTTTGTTCAAAACATCAATGTTCGTTGAATATCCAGTTTTCGATTTTTTAAAGCTTGGCAGGTTAAGCTTTTCAAACAAAATAACGCCAAGTTGTTTCGGACTCGAGACATTAAAAGACTCCCCCGCTAACTCATGGATCTGCTTAGTAACTGCTTCAATCTCAGAAGCCAAGCTTTCATCTAATGCCTTCAAAGCGTCTTGATCAATACGAATTCCATAAAATTCCATATCCGCTAAATATCCAGCGAGTGGCATTTCAACATCGAACAATAACGACGCTTGATCTTGCGCGTTTATTTTTTTATCTAAAACGTCTTTTAAAGCATCAATCGCAAACACTTTTTTCATCGCATAATCTTTAATCACTTCAGTTGATGGCACTTTTGCTTTTGCGCCTTTGCCGTAAATCTCTTCTTGGTATGGTACATCGTGGTAATCAAAGTTTTGAACAACAACTTTAAAATCTTCTTTTGTATTGGAAGGATTTAGTACATAAGCTGCAAGCAACACATCAAAATCAATCCCTTTTAAATCAATGCCTCTACCTAATAAAATAACTCTCAGCGCTTTTAAATCAAACGTCGTTTTTAGCAAAGTATCGTTCATGAGAAACGCTGTAAAGCGTTCTGAAACAATCGCTTGATCAAACGTCATATAAAAATTCCCATACGTATTTTTCCAAGCAAAACCAAGAGGCTTTGTATGGTGGTAGTTATCACCAAAACATTCAAGTACGATGGTATTTTGTTCGGCAAACGCTTTTTCCAAATCTTTCTCTTCTTTAATCATCTTTATGGTTTCATCAAGGGCTTCATCTTCTTTTGTGTCCAAACGCTTAATCAATGAATGAAACTCCATGCGTTGATAAAACGAAATAAGCGCATCGGTATCAAAACCCGTATACACCATATCATCGAGCTTGATATCAAGTTCAGCATCGGTAATCAACGTAGCCAAGCGTTTGCAAAGCATCGCTTGATCGGCATTTTCTGAAACACGTTCTTTCAGCTTACCTTTTAACTCTTGGGTGTTTTGTAAAAGCGTTTCGACATCGTTAAACTCTTTGAGCAGTTTTAATGCAGTTTTTTCACCGACCCCAGGAATTCCTGGAAGATTGTCGGAACTATCGCCCATTAAACCTTTTAGATCAGGAATTTGGTGTGGCGTGATTTCGAGTTCTTGTTTTAAGGTTTCTACCGTATAACTTTGTTCCGGTTTAATACCGCGTTTTGATAAACGAATTGTCACCTTGTCGTTTAACAATTGAAACAAATCTTTATCGTTAGAGATGATTTCTATTTCATCAAAATCATTATAATAGCGCGTAGCAATCGTACCGATAATATCATCAGCCTCAACATCTTCGCGTTCATATTGAAAAAAGCCTAAGCGGTCAATAATTTCACGAATTTTCGGTAATTGACTTTTAAACTCATCAGGCATTGCCTTTCTACCCGCTTTATAAGCTTCATAGTCTTTATGTCTGAAGGTTGCTTTACCTTTATCAAACGCGACTAAAACATGGGTGAAGTCTTCCGTTAAAATAAGGTTTAGCATATTAGCCAAACCAAACACCGCATTTGTGTATTCCCCTTTTGAGTTTTGCATTAAATTTCCTGAATAGGCCGTAGCATAATAGGCCCGAAACATAATGTTTGAACCATCTATTAATAGCAGTTTTTTCATAGGTATCCTCGCTTTAATCAGTCTATAGATATTGTATCATAATTACTTTTAAAAATAAAAAAATACCCGAGATTATCGAGTATTTATTTATCTTACAAAAGTCTTAAACAAGCTTTTCTAAATGATCTAAAATGTCTTGAACTGTTTTGATTTTTTGTGCAGTACTATCATCGATTTCAACATCGAACTCTTCTTCAATTGCCATAATAAGTTCCACAGCATCTAAAGAATCTGCGCCTAAATCATCTGTTAAATCTGATTCAAGTTCAATAGTCTCTTCTTCAATTCCAAGCTCATCAGCAATAATCGCACGAATTTTCTCAAACACTATAACTCCACTCCTTATAACCATTATTTTTTTATTATAATGCGTAATATCTACTTTGTCAACGCAACATTATGCCTTTTGATTGCGTTTTAAAATAGCAATAAGTCCTTTAAGTACTAAGTGTTCATCATAATCATACGATTCCGGTAACATATCTCGAATCAGTTTTGCCGCTCCACCGGTCACAACGACACGAATCGCATCATTTTTATAAGCTGCTTGAATGTTGCGAACCATCCCGATGATTTGAAA
>SKGE01000084.1 GCA_007117625.1 Candidatus Izemoplasma sp.
AAAACGATCGTTGAACACCTCGCACCGCAATCACATGGATTTATCGAACATTACGGAGTTGCCAATGATGCCAGCACACTGATTTTTGAAGGCATTGGTAAAATCCATAAAAACATGCGTCAAAGCGAAGCTAAACAAAGCAACAAAGGCGTTGTCATTGGAGACAAAGCCCGCCTTGATGCAAACCCCTTACTACTCATCGACGAACACGATGTCGAAGCAGGACACGGAGCGGCCATCGGTCGGATTGATGAAGACCAGCTTTACTATTTAATGAGCCGTGGCTTGAGCCATCGTGAAGCTGAAAAGCTCATCATCAACGGATACATCGCACCGCTGCATCGCGTAATTCAATCCGATACGATCAAAACCCATATCGAAACATTGCTCAATCAAAAAATACAGTAGGTGATGCATGATGCAAGGACGTAAAAAAGATTTTCCCATCTTAAACAAGCAACCGCTTGTTTATTTAGATACGGCTGCATCAAGCCTAACGCCTAACGCTGTCATCAACAAACTCAATGAATACTACAAAGATTACCCTGTCAACGTGCATCGAGGTGTATATAAACTCAGCTATCAAGCAACAGAAGCATACCACGCTGCACGCCAAACCATCGCTGATTTTATCAACGCTAGCTTTGATGAAGTCATCTTTACAAGAGGTGCATCGAGTGCTTTAAACTTGGTTGCTTTAAGCTATGGTGAACAGTATATCAACGCCGGTGATGAAATCATCGTGAGCGAACTCGAACATCATTCGCACATCTTACCTTGGCAACAAATCGCTAAAAGAAAAAATGCTAAACTTGTATATATTCCACTCTCAAAAGAAGGCAGAATAACAGTCGAAGCGTTTCAATCGGTTTTATCAAACCGTACAAAAGTGGTCGCATTGACATATGTATCAAATGTGATGGGTTACATTACACCGATTAAAGAAATCATTGAAATCGCCCATCAAAAAGGAGCCGTTGTTAGTGTTGATGCAGCGCAAGCTGCGCCACACATGCAACTCGATGTTAAAGCGTTAAACTGTGATTTTTTAGCGTTTTCAGCACATAAAATGTTTGGTCCAACCGGGGTAGGAATACTCTATGGAAAAAGCGCGCTGCTCCAAGCGATGCCACCTGTTGAATATGGAGGAGACATGAATGATAATGTAGACCTCTATGACGGAGATTGGAAAGATGCTCCTTATAAGTTTGAAGCAGGAACACCACCCATTGCCGAAGCGATTGGTTTTGCAGAAGCGGTTCGCTACATACAATCAGTTGGGTTTGATGCGATTATCAAACATGAACAAGGATTACGAAAACAAGCCATCGAAGGGCTCGAGGCCATCGATGGCATCACGGTATATAACAAAGAGGCTGAAACGGGAATCATCAATTTCAACCTTGATGGTGTGCACCCACATGATGTCGTTAGTTTCTTCGATGAAGACCACATTGCACTTCGTGCAGGACATCACTGTGCACAACTTTTAATTAAGTGGTTAAAAGTACCTGCGACTTTACGCGCATCCTTTTATATTTATAACGATGCAAGTGATATCGAAACGTTTATTGACAGTGCAAAACGGGCGCGAAGCTTTTTCAGTGAGATTGGATTTTAGGAGGCAATAGTATGCATCAACTTGAGACATTGTATCGACAAATCATTATGGATCATTACAAAAACCCTAGAAATAAAGGGCTTTTAGAAGATGATTCTTACATAAAAGAACACATTAAAAACCCGAGTTGTGGAGATGATATAACCATCCAAACACGCATTGAAAACGGCCGTGTCAAAGATGTGCGTCATGACGGTTCAGGGTGTAGTATCTGCTGTTCTTCAGCAAGTGTGTTATCGACGCTTGTGAAAGGAAAATCAGTTGAAGAAGCGAATACTTATACCAAAAATTACCTTAACATGATCATGAAGCAACCATTCGATGAAACCATCGATTTAGAAGACGCATTAGCTTATCAAGGCGTCACAAAGTTTCCGGCGCGTGTTAAATGCGCTTCAATTGCGTGGAAAGCGTTTGAAGCGACACTAAAGAAAGCGAGTGAATAATCATGAGTGATCAAACCAAAAAAGAAATAGAAAGAATTATTGGTGACTATAAATTTGGTTTTAAAACAGAAACTAAATCTGTGATAGATACAGGAAAAGGATTAACCGAAGCCATCGTTAAAGAAATATCGAAAATCAAAGAAGAACCCGCTTGGATGACTGAGTTTCGTTTAAAATCATATAAGCAGTTTATTAATACCCCTAATCAAACCTGGGGTCCAAGTCTCGAACAAATCAACTTTGAAGATATTACGTATTATGTTAAACCGTCTGAGCGTAGTGAAAAATCATGGGATGATGTACCTGAAGAAATTAAAAACACTTTTGAAAAACTAGGCATTCCAGAAGCGGAACAAAAGTTTTTAGCAGGTGTTGGGGCACAGTTTGAAAGTGAAGTCGTCTACCATTCAACGATGAAAGAACTTGAAGACCAAGGCGTTATTTTCACCGATACGGACACCGCATTAAGAGAATATCCAGAACTCTTTAAAGAGTATTTCAGCAAGGCAATCCCATATGATGACAATAAATATGCCGCTTTAAACAGTGCGGTTTGGAGCGGAGGTTCATTCATCTATGTTCCTAAAGGTGTCAAGGTTGAAAAGCCACTACAATCCTATTTTAGAATCAACTCAGAACAAATGGGACAGTTTGAAAGAACCTTAATTATTGTTGATGAAGGAGCCAGTTTACACTATGTAGAAGGATGTACCGCACCGATTTATACCACCCATAGTTTACATGCCGCAACGGTTGAAATCTTTGTTCGAAAAGGTGGGCACTGTCGCTATACAACTATCCAAAACTGGGCAAACAATATTGTTAACCTTGTTACGAAACGTGCCATTGTCGAAGAAGATGCCCATATGGAATGGATTGATGGAAATATTGGTTCAGGGATTAACATGAAATACCCAGCTTGCATTTTAGTGGGGGATCGTTCTAAGGGAACAACGATTTCTATTGCATTTGCAGGCCAAGGGATGCACCAAGATACCGGTGCAAAAATGATTCACATTGGTAAGAATACCACCAGCTCTATCGTTTCAAAATCAATGAGTGCTAAAGGTGGTAAAGTTAACTATCGTGGGATTGTAAGACATGGGAAAAATGCTACTGGTGCAAAGAGCAATGTCGAATGTGATACGATTATTTTAGATGATCAAAGTACTTCCGATACCTTACCTTACAATATTGTGCAAAACAACCATGCTACGGTACAACATGAGGCGAGCGTTTCAAAAGTAAGCGAAGAACAGCTCTTTTACTTAATGAGCCGAGGTCTTACCGAAGCCCAAGCTGTCGAAATGATTATCATGGGATTCATCGAGCCGTTTGCCAAAGAGTTACCGATGGAGTACGCCGTGGAACTCAACCAACTTATCAAGCTTGAAATGGAAGGTTCAATCGGGTAATACAAAGGTTAAAAGACTAAGAAATAATCTTGGTCTTTTTTACGCTTTAAGCATAAATTTAAAATAAGATTTTGAAAATATAGAAAATTACGTTATAATAATTTTTGTGAAAACAGTTAGGAGAGATAGTATGGAAAAATCGATTAATGCAATACGTTTCTTAGGTTTAGACATGATTAATAAAGCTAACAGTGGTCATCCAGGCATTGTGCTCGGCGCAGCCCCTGTGATGCATACACTTTTTACCAAACACTTAAAAATCACGCCGAGTTCATCACGATGGTTTGACCGCGATAGATTCATTTTATCCGCAGGTCACGGTTCTGCCCTTTTATACGCAACCCTACATTTGTCAGGTTATGAGATCAGCATGGAAGAAATTAAAAATTTTCGTCAGCTAAACTCAAAAACACCAGGGCATCCTGAATACCGTCATACCGATGGTGTTGAAGCAACCACAGGACCACTCGGTCAAGGGATTGCTAATGCAGTCGGGATGGCCATTGCTGAAAACTATTTACGTGCAACCTTTAATAAAAAAGATCTAAATGTTATCGATCATTATACATATACCCTATGTGGTGATGGCGACTTACAAGAAGGCGTTGCGCTTGAAGCTTTATCGCTTGCAGGTCATTTAGGTTTAGAACGTTTAATCGTCTTATTTGATTCTAACGATATTCAACTTGATGGACCGACGAAAGACGCTGTCAGTGAAGATATCAAAATGAAGATGGAAAGCATGCAATGGGAGTATCTCCGTGTCGATGATGCCAACGACATCGAAGCAGTCGATGCAGCTATCTC
>SKGE01000103.1 GCA_007117625.1 Candidatus Izemoplasma sp.
AATTGTTGAAATCAAACTCATTACTGATATTGGTTTCCATAAAATTTTAAATCCATTATTTTTAAATTTGTAGTTTTTTCTCATCATTATAGTCCTTTCTCTCTTATTCTATATATGAGTTAATTATGCTAAAACATATTCACTCGTAAGAAATAGCTTTGTTAAGCGTTTTATAACAATAGTTGCACCTATTTATGATACGACTCGTTGTATTTTATTCTCATTGCTCTGAAAAGTTGTTCTAGCAAAATAACGCGCATCAACTGGTGGGGAAATGTTGCTTTTGAAAATGATATTTGGGTGTTTGCAAGTTGTTTCAACGTGTGGTGAATGCCATGTGAGCTGCCAATGATAAAGATGATGTGGTTGTTGTGGTAAGTAAAAATATCGTTAAGTTTCTTTGTGAATGTTTCACTCGAAAATTGCTTACCCTCAATTGTTAACGCAATAACGTAAGCATCCTTTAACTTAAGTTTTATGAGTTCTGCTTCTTCAAGCAATGCTTTATCAATATCATTTTCACGCTCGTGTTTTGGCAAGCGTGATTCTTTTATTTCTGTGATGCTTACAGTAGCGTATTTTTTAAGACGCTTGGTGTATTCATCAACGGCATCTTTTAGATACTTCTCTTTTAATGTTCCGACCGTTATAATTTCAAACTTCATGATTTTTTCCTCGCTCTTGGGTGGGCATCCATGTAGCGGGCTTTTAAATCTTCTTTAGAAATTTCTGTATAGATTTGTGTGCTTGATATACTTTCATGCCCAAGTAACGTTTGGACAGTTCGTAAATCAGCACCTTGACTGAGTAAGTGTGAGGCAAAAGTATGTCTAATGGTATGGGGCGTAACTTTTAAATAACTGCTTGATTCCTCAATGACACGTTTTAAGATATCACGTACACCTCTTGTGGTTAACGGATGGCCGCGATGATTTACAAACAGAAATTTATGGTCTTCTTGTTTAAGTAGATTGGGCCTTGTTTGTAGCAGATAGTGCTCTAATAATGTCACAAGATGTTTGCTGATGGGCACAATTCTATCTTTGGAACCTTTCCCGTGAACGAGTAGGGTTCTCTCGTTTAAATCAAGTTCGCGCGTTTTAATCGAGCAAAGTTCACTGACACGTATACCGGTCGCGTAGATCATTTCGATTAACACACCATTGCGATATCCTAAATCCGTTGAGCGATCAATACTTTCAAACAGACTTTCAATCTCTTCAGGATAGATAAACTTTGGCAGTGCTTTACGAACTTTAGGCAGTTTAACATCTAAAAAAGGATGTACATCAACAAGGGATTCTTTGACTAAAAAATGGTAAAAGCTTCGAAACGTACTCACCTTGCGCGCAAGCGTTCGCGCTGAAAAACGAGATGATGCATCACTAATGTAGTATTTGGCAACCCGTGGTGAAACATCGATTAAATGATCAAAACCTTCTTTAATCAGAAAGTTTGTCAAATCATCGAGGTCATTTTTATAGGCTGTCACCGTGTTTTTGCTGTACCTAAGTACCGACAAACAATAATCTTTAAAAAGCGTCACAAGCTCTTTATTGTTCATTGGACATCACAGCTTTCATCACGTTTATCGCGCGTTCTCCCATCAACGTTTTGCGTTCTTTTTTCTTATGTTTATAGTCAAGCGGTGGGACTAAGCCAAAGTTAATATGCATCGGCTGAAAGTTTTCTGGATTCGCGGTTGCGACATAGTCACTAAGTGCCCCTAACATCGTTTCTAAAGGAAATGTTATGGACTCTTGTTGATTGAGTTCACGCGTTAAATGCAAAGCTGCAAGCAAGCCGCTTGCGGCACTTTCAACATACCCTTCAACCCCAGTCATTTGACCTGCCAAATATAGATTTGTTTCGTTTTTCACTTTAAACCGTGCATCTAAGATTAACGGTGCGTTAATGTAGGTGTTGCGGTGCATCACACCGTAGCGTAAAATTTCTGCCTTTTCTAAACCAGGAATCATCCGAAACACACGTTTTTGTTCCCCGTGTTTTAAATGCGTTTGAAATCCTACCATATTATACATCGAAGCTCTTGCATCATCTTGACGCAATTGCACAACCGCATGGGGACGATCTTTTCCTTCTTGAGCAAGACCCACAGGTTTTAACGGTCCAAACAATAAAGTTTCTTTACCACGTCGCGCCATTTCTTCAACCGGCATACAACTTTCAAAAACTTTGAGCTCAAAATCTTTAATGGCGGTACATTCTGCACGAATTAACGCATCATAAAAAGCATCGTATTCTTCTTTCGTCATCGGACAGTTCAAATAATCTGCAGTGCCTTTATCGTAGCGACTCTTACGATAACAGATATCGGTGTTAATCGAATCAGCGTCGATAATCGGGGCCGCTGCATCATAAAAATAAAGCGAGCTAAGGCCTAACCGCTCCGCGAGTGATTTAGACAATGCATCTGAGGTTAACGGACCGGTCGCAATAATCGTTGGACCTTCTGGAATCTCACTAACTTCTCTTGCAAATACAGTGATATTTTGATGGTTTTTTAATGTTTCAGTAATCTTTTTTGAAAATAGTTCGCGGTCAACCGCGAGTGCACCACCGGCTGGTACACGTGTTTGATCCGCAACCGATATAATCAGCGAATCATGCATACGCATTTCTTCTTTTAAAATTCCGACAGCTTGCGCGAACCCATCGGCACGCAGAGAGTTCGAACAAACTAGTTCAGCAAAGTTTTCGGTATGGTGAGCTTCCGTCATTTTGACTGGTCGCATTTCATATAAATCTATTTTAAAGCCGGCTTGAGCAAGTTGATACGCTGCTTCGCTTCCAGCGAGCCCTGCTCCTACTACAGTGACTTTTTTCATCATTGTCACCCTTTCATCGTACTGTTATCATTATAGCATAGAGGTTTCATAATTACGCTTTTTAGAAAGATTTTCTTGTTTTTTTTGTATCGTTATTTGTTATAATAATAAAGGATTAAAAAATAAAAATATGATACACTTGACTATAGACAAGAAGGTGATGACATGAATGCATTAAGTGCAACGATTATAATCGTATTTAGTTTTATCTCATTTATTCCTGTAATAAACTTATTTCGTTATCAAGAGTACAAACAGTACCGTGTTCTCCGCTACTTAGTGAGCGTTAGTTTTTTATGGTCTATTTTAATGCTCGCCTACAACCTTTATGCTAATTTATATTTTGTCTATTATGCGCAAATGCTTGTCTATCCGATCATATTCTTGTTTGTTTACTTGAGTCATGAGACAATTCAGTCATTTATTGGAAAAAAATCACCTTTTATATTACACCCTTTAGCAATAGGATTCTTTGTTGTAAACCTCACTATGTCGTTAACAAACTCACTGCATCAATTAGTGATGAAAGTACGAATTGGTGATGTTGCTAGGCGTTCCGACATCGTACTCGCAGATTATGGAATTTTCTTCTATATACATACCTATATTAGTTATGCTTTTGTATCTATTGTAATTGTGAAACTAATATACCACCTAGCAAAAAAGCGCACCCTTGATTATGGTTCAGTTCCGCTAATCATCGTCTTATCTTTAGTGATCGCTGGATTTAGCATCAATATCTTACACGTGTTCTTCATTCGAATCGAATTCAGCCCAACCTATATGATTTTTGTCATCTTTGCCTATTTCTTATATTGGCTCGTTTTCACCAAAGACTTTCAACTTAGACTTTTATCAGGTAGTCGAAATGTCTTAATTAACGCGATGCGCGAAATGTATATCATCGCCACAAAAGACGGTGAAGTTGTAGAATACTCAAAAGCATTGCTCAACCGTTTTGACATTGAGAAGCGGCACACAAAGAACTTAGATAACTTTTTAAGAGAATTAGAAGAAAAAACAGTTATGTATAAAACTTTCAGTCATATCAAAGATGACCCATACATTGATAAACCTTACTTATATACGATAAAAAAAGACTTCATCATTCCTGGTTTTAAAGAGACTGGAAAGCTTATCTTAATGTACGATGAGACAAGACTCATGGAACTTGTCGATCAATTGAACTATTACATTAAATATGATGCAATGACCAACTGTTTCCACCGCAATCACTTTGAAAAAAATCGTGAAACTTATGAATTTGAACATCCTAATGCAGGTGTTGTCATTTCAGACTTGAACGGCTTAAAACTCTTTAATGATCATTTCGGTCACAGCGCAGGAGATGACTTAATCAAACGCTATGTAGAAATATTAAAAACATTCGAAAATGACTCAACAATGATTTTTAGAATGGGTGGTGACGAATTTTTAGTATTCGTTACAGAAACCAATAAAAAATCACTGACAAAACTAAAAAAAGCAATCCTAGAAGCAACAACTAGCACTGACTTCAAAGAACACATCAGCGTTTCACTCGGATCTGCATTAAGACAAGCGGATGAGTCTCTTGAAGAAACGATTAGGCGCGCAGACGATGAACTTTATGAAACGAAAAGCACCTTATCTAAAACATATCAAAATGAGTTTAAAGCATGGCTAAAACACAATAAAGGCGATTTCTAAAATCGCCTTTTTTATGCAAAGAAAATCGTACCAAGCACCCCAGATACCACAATTACCAAAATCGGATGCAAGCGGAACTTCTTCAATAAAATTAGTAAGAAAACCACCATTAAAACACTTATAACATCAACCACAGCACTTCGTGCAATCGAGATAGCGCTCGCCATGATCAAACCTGCTAAAGCAGGCCGCAATCCTCTTAAAATACGTTTCACTGTAACTGAATCGCTAAACGCTTCGTCGTAGTGCGCAACCGTCAAAATTAGACCAACAGGAATAAAAACAACACCCACTGTACTCACAAATGCTCCAAAAAAACCTGCCGTTTGATAGCCAATAAACGTCGCGCTATTAATCGCAATCGGACCTGGTGTCACTTGCGAGATTGCAATCATATCAACAAAACGATCCATCGAGAGCCCATACTGATGCACAACCATATATTCAAATAAAGGTAACATCGCATAACCGCCACCAAAAGAAACCAAACCAATACTTAAAAACGCCAAAAACAAACTAAGAATCAACACGAGCAATCACCTCCCTTACGGTATAGACCATATAGCCAAACGTACCCGAAAACGCAATCGCGATAATCGGATGGGCCTGAAGTGCAACAATCAAAGCAAGCGTAAAAGCAATAATAAATATTCCAAGCCATGAACGATTATGTTTCAAGAGCTGATAACCTGCTAAAACAATCAATGCGACAACGCTTAACCGAACACCACGGAAAAACGCTTCTACATAACGATATTCAATAAACTGAAAGAGAAACATAGCAATCAGTAAAATAAACACAAACGACGGTAAAATAACGCCTAAAAGCGAAACAAAAGCGCCTCGGTACCCTTTCAGTTTATACCCGATGAAAGTCGCAAAGTTCACTGCAATCGCCCCAGGGAACGACTGACAAATTGTTAACGTATCATAAAATTCTTCAGGTTTTATCAACTTATAGCGGTGTACGAGTTCACGTTCAAAAATAGGGATCATTGCATAACCCCCACCAAACGTAAATGCTCCTACTCTTAAAAAGATAAGAAAAAGTCTATAAAACGATATTTTCATCAGACCACCTATAGATAGAATACCAAAAAAAGTGTTGTTCGCACAACACTTTTAACTTTTGAAAACAAAACGATCATTTTGATAATCGACTGTAATTGTATCTCCATCCTTAACAGAGCCTTCAATAATTTTTCTCGACAGCGCCGTTTCAACTTCTTTTTGAATAAACCGCTTCATTGGTCGAGCCCCAAACTGAATATCATAAGCACGCTCTAACACAAACGCTTTTGCCGCATCTGTAAACGCAATCGATAAGTGCTGTTCAGAGAGTTTTTCGTTTAAGTCAGATACTTGTAAATCAATAATCTTTAAGATTTCATCTTTTCTTAATGGTTTAAAGAGAATCGTATCATCAATTCGGTTTAAAAATTCAGGCTTAAAATGACTTCTCAAGCGCTCATAAACTTTTTTTTCAACATCTGGTTTGATTGCGCCATCAGCTTGTAATCCTTCTAACAATAAATCACTGCCAATATTCGATGTCATAATGACAACCGTATTCTTAAAGTTCACAACGCGTCCTTTTGCATCGGTCAAGCGGCCATCATCAAGTAACTGGAGTAACACATTGAAGACTTCAGGGTGGGCTTTTTCAATCTCATCAAACAATAAAACACTATACGGTTTTCTACGAACTGCTTCTGTGAGTTGTCCACCTTCTTCATAACCAACATATCCTGGCGGCGCACCAATCAGCCTAGCAACGGTATGACGTTCCTGATACTCACTCATATCAATTCTTACGATATGGTCTTCACTGTCAAAAAGCGCTTGGGCTAACGTCTTCGCTAACTCAGTTTTACCAACACCTGTTGGTCCCATAAAAATGAACGAACCAATCGGTCGATTTGGATCCTTCAATAATGCTCGAGCACGTAAAACTGCATCACTTACACTTTTTACTGCATTTTCTTGGCCAATCACACGCTGATGTAAATGATCACTTAAGGCAAGTAGCTTTTCACGTTCCGTTTCAACTAACTTCGCGACCGGAATGCCGGTCCACTTAGAAATAATCTCAGCAATCTCTGCTTCTGTCACTTCTTCTTTAATAAGTTCTTTTGACTGTTTTTCAGCTTCAGCGGTTTCCAAAGCTTTCATAGCTTCTGGTAAATCACCATGTTTCAGCTTTGCCAAACGTTCTAAGTCATAGGCACGACTCGCATCTTCAATCTCACGATTAATCGTTTCAATTTTTTGCTTTAACGCTTTGACATCGGTTAATCCAGATTTTTCTTTTTCCCATTTTAACTTTAATGAATCGTGCGCTTCTTTAATCGTTTCAATCTCTTTTTCTAAGCTTTCTAAACGGTTTTTAGACGCTTTATCCTTTTCTTTCGCTAAACTCGTTTTTTCAATCTCAAGCTGTAACAATTTTCGCGACAATGAATCTAGCTCACTCGGCATCGAATCAATCTCGGTTCGAATCAATGCTGCAGCTTCATCCATTAAATCAATCGCCTTATCTGGTAAGAAGCGATCACTTATATACTTATGCGATAACTTCGCACACGCGACTAACGCTTGATCACTAATTCTAATCCCATGATGAATCTCAAAGCGATCTTTAATCCCACGTAGAATAGAAATTGTATCTTCAACGGTCGGTTGATCGATTAAAACTTGTTGGAACCGCCGTTCAAGTGCTGCGTCTTTTTCAATATACTTACGATACTCATCAAGTGTTGTTGCTCCAATACAATGTAACTCTCCTCGTGCAAGCATTGGTTTTAAGATATTACCTGCATCCATGGCACCGTCTGTTTTACCAGCACCAACAATCAAGTGCAATTCATCAATAAATAGTAATATGCGTCCTTCACTTGCACTAACTTCGTTTAACACCGCCTTTAAGCGTTCTTCAAACTCACCACGGTACTTCGCCCCAGCAACAAGCGCACCCATATCAAGCGCAAACACCGCTTTATCTTTTAACCCTTCAGGAACATCACCTTTTAAAATCCGCATCGCTAAACCTTCGGCAATCGCCGTTTTACCAACGCCTGGTTCACCGATTAACACAGGATTATTTTTGGTTCTTCGTGATAAGATCCGAACCACACGACGAATTTCTTCATCACGACCAATCACTGGATCTAACTTCCCAGCTCTTGCAAGGTCAACCAAGTCTCTTCCATACTTCTTCAGTACATCATACTGTGCTTCTGGGGTCTCACTTGTCACTTTCTTATCCTTCCTTACCATCTTTAATGCTGCTTTAAAACCTTCCTCCGTAATGTTATATGCATGTAATAACTTCTCAGTTTCCGTATTTTTTTGATTTATCAGCGCTAAATAAAGATGTTCTACACTTAAATATTCATCGCCAAGCTTTTTCATTACATCACTTGCCTTTAACATAACTTGATTGGCTTGACGTGACATATACATCTCAGTATTCGACACTTTAGGCAGCTTCTCTATATGCTCTGTAAGCTTTGCACGTAAGCTATGAACATCAATATTCATATGTTCTAACAATTGCACAATCAAAGAACCATCAATCACAAGCAGCGCCAAATGAAGATGTTCAGGCGTCAACATTTGATGGTCATAACGCGTCGCAATGTTTTGAGCTTCACGCAAAACCACTCGCATTTTTTCTGTCATTTTTTCTTCCATATATATTTCCTCCTTGTAAAAACATCAGGGAAACTCCCTGATGCCTCTTTACTCAACATCAATTACATATCCAGATGCTTGTGCCTCTGTTTTTTCTGCTAGTACCTTCAACACACCATCTTCAAGCCGTGCTTTAATCTTCGCTGGATCTACCTCAGGTAAATAAATTGAACGCTTCATCGAACAAACTCTACGCTCACGATGCAAGTACTTTCCATCAGTATCCTTATCTTCTTTCTCTTCTTTGCGTTCAACGCTAATCGATAAGGTTTGATCATCATAAGACACTTTGACTTCATCGCGTTCAACACCAGGGAGATCTGCTTCAATCGCGTAAAACTTATCTTCATCACGCACGTCAATCTTAAATGTATCGTGTTTCATCGTACGAAATGGTGAGGTACTAAAGAAATCATCTAGCACATCATAAAAGTCTACAAAATCATCGCGTTTACGTGGTGATGCTGAGAAAGGTGTAAGTTTAAACATAAAATCCCTCCTATTTCTTTATTTTGTTAGCACTCTGTTATATTGAGTGCTAATGCAATTATATTTTAACGATAGTTTGTAATTTTGTCAAGATGTTTGAATAAAAAAATACAAGAAATTTCTTCCTTGTATTTTATTGAATACTAGGTAATCTCTGACGCATCTTTTTTACCAAAATAAAGCAATCCAAGTAACAACCAACCAATCATCACAACACTCACAAAAATAAGTATCGGAACAGCGCCAAAGTTATAGATTAAAGGTACACTCAGCGCAGTCATAATACCTCCACCGACAAATGGCTCAAACAACAACTGTTTATATCCAAAGGCCTCAAGCGCCTTTGTATCAGCTTTTGAATCAACAATACGAATCAACATCAACCCAGCGGCAGTCATTCCCATCGATTGACCAAAATCACCTATACCACGCTCAAACCAATTCTTTGGAATCATTCGACGTGCTAAAAATAAAAAGGCTAAAACATTCCAAGCAATACCAACAACCGCCAAGGTTAAAAAGACCCCAATATTAGCACCGATGACTTGCAGTGATAGTGTTGCAATAGCGCTTACCACTAAAAAGTCTAAAGCCAAACCCTGTAAGCGTTGAATCATTTCTCTGTCAACGAGATGAAACCTATCAAACTTATCTAAAAAGATCTGTAAAATAACCCCACCAATCATTGCCATTGGGAAAAGTGGAATGTAAGCAAATATAATAACATTACCACTAGCACCCCAAGTAAGGTTTTCCAAAGCAATTAGCAATTCTAATAAACCGTAACCAATCAAAATCGCAATCCCTAACATTCCTACATGCAGCGCTAAGGGCTCTATCGATTGCGGTGACACCGTTAAAGATCCTGATGGTTCTCTCGCCTCAACATCAACAATCCCTCTAAGCTGTGCTTCATCAAAATCCTTCGGATCCTTCAGATAATTTGTTTTAGATTTTCGCACGCCCCAGTTAATTAAAAAAACACCAAACACAACCCCACTGACAACACCAACAGTCGCAAGACCCAGGGCTAAATCGGCACCTTCTTCAAACCCTAAATCGACAAATGTTGACTCAAGTCCAGCCGCAGTCCCGTGACCGCCTTCAAAAGCAATTTCAATCAATGCCCCAGCCATAGGATTCACATCAAAGAGTGGTACTAACAATAAAATCGTAACCAAGATGCCAAACACATACTGTCCCCAAGCCACCGTTTGTCCAAAAGATACTTGAGGTCCAGCCGTCATCCAAATCTCTTTAATATTCGGAATCTTCTTCCCCAAGAACAACGCCGCAAAAATAACACTAATTAATAGCCCCGGTAAAGACGACATAACTTCAATCACTGGCTCCGTAAATATTCCATGCTCAAGATGCTCAAAACGTTCAAAATTACCAAAAAAAGAGCCTAATACACTTGGACCTAACAATAAAAATAAAAACCCTGCAATCACAGAACTTGGCAAAAAGAACTTCGAAAAAATACTAAACCGAATGCGAATTAACTTTGCAACTACCAAACCAATTCCAATTAACAAAATCGTAAACGCAATCACTTGTGCATTCATAAAAAAACCTCCTATTATGCAGTTTCAAGTTTATTATGCCATAAAACCCTATGAGATGCATATAAACTAACAAAAAAAGTCATATTTCTATGACTTCTTCGTTTTTCCATTGTACTTAGCCATGAAGACTTTCGCATCTTCAACTGTCATCGGTTTGGCATAATAAAACCCTTGTCCGAAATCACAGCCCATGTTCGCCAAAGCATCTTCAAAGTTCTTCGTCTCGATCCCCTCAGCAATTACTTCAATATCTAATTCATGCGCGTAATTGACTATCATTTGAATCAATTGTTCCGTCCCTTTATCTTGGAACATCCGTGCAACAAAGTTTCGATCAATCTTCAAACGATCAATCGGAAGTTCGCTTAAACAAGCAAGCGTTGAATACCCCGTTCCAAAATCATCGATTGCCATCGGAATCCCCGCATCTTTAAGCGAGGTCAATAATGTTCGTGTAAGATTAAGATTTAGCATAACCGTCGATTCTGTCATTTCAACACCAATCGTTTTGTCTTTATAATTTTCCTTTTTAATGTTTTCGATAATACTCTCAATCAAACTCGGATTATAAAGGTTCCTTTGCGAAAGATTGATGTTAACCATAACATCGTTTTCATTGGTTAATAACGCATAATCTTTAATAACTTGTTTAACAATCCACTCCGTAATAGCATCGATTAACTTTGTTTCCTCAGCTAGCGGAATAAAATCTAAAGGACTAATAATCTCACCGTCTTTACGCCACCGGACCAAGGCTTCAAACGCACTAACTTGACCTGTCTTTAAATTAACAATCGGGTGATACTCTAAAAACAATTCATTATTTTTAATCGCGCGTGGTAAAGCCCCAAGTCTTTCTAACTTATAGTGTGGATAAGAAAAATCACTTTGATAAATCGAATACTTTAGCATATTTTTTTTAGCATATAAAGCTGCAATTTCACTAGCTCTAAAAGCTTCCAAACGTGAGAAATCCTCAGACTTTCCTATATAGACACCAATCGATAAATCAACAAACAAAGGGACACCATTTATAATAAACGTCTCTTCTTCAAACTTTTGTAGCATTTTTACGTAATTGTTTTTAAAACTCTTCTGACTCAACTCAATCCATAATTTACAAACATCAACTTGATAAATACTTGACTCATGCAAAACAGCAATCAATGTTTCATAGATTTTCTTTAACAGCTCTGCATAATGACTCCGCCCTACAAGCACAAGAATATCTTCATAATTGTTTATCAAAAACGTCAGCGATATATCAGCCTGATCTTCATCGTGTTCATTATACTTTGATAAATACATCTGATAATTCGGCAGGCCAGTATCTGTCGAATGGGTATATAAGTCATGAATCATATCATATTGCGATCGAACGCGGTCCAAAATAAACCCAACCAATGCACCTACCCCAATGAAGTAAATCATACGATATATCCAGTTAACCGAGTCTTGCATGATCATATTTACGGTGTCATGCGGCATTAAAGGCCCCAGTAAAACCCCCGCAATAATACCTATAATAACCCCGCCTTTAACGCCATAGACAGCACTAATAAATACGACTGGTACATACATCGCATGAAGGTATGCATTTTGCGTTCCACCCGTAAAGTATACTAAAAAATACACAAGAACTATCATCAGCAGCGTAAAACTGATAAACACTGGTGAAAAGCGTTGTGTGTTCTTTAAGAAAAAGCTTCGCCATAATGATCTGCTAAATAGTTTCATATACCCCACGCTTTCTTTATTCTATATCACCATTTTATCACGTTTTAAACAAGTTGTTGTTGGGAGTTGAAAAAAGTTCGTACACCGAAATATAAAAACACAAACGTCGTGATACTTACTCCACCTAAAATACCTAACATAATCACAAGCTGATACATAATTGCCAAGGTCGGGTCGACCCCTGATAAAATTTGACCGGTCATCATCCCTGGTAAGAAAATAATTCCCATACCAAGCATGCTGTTTAAGGTTGGCAACAATGCGGCATCAAAGGCATCGTTAAAAATAGACTTACTCGCAACCTCCGGTGTAGCCCCAAGTACCAGAGCTTCCTCAATGCCATCATATCCTTCTTTAAAGCGCGTAATTAACGTATGAACCCCCAAAGAAATACCCGTCATACTATTTCCAACAATCATGCCGCTAATCGGAATAATATACTGTGGATCATAGTACGGTTCAACACGAATAACGACCCAAACAAAAAACACAATAATCGGAATAGTTCCAATTGGAACAGACATCAAAATCGTTTTCCTTAAAGCACGATTTAAATCATCTTTAAATTTTCTAAACAAGGTAAACACTGCAAACCCAACCATAACCAGAACAATCACTGCCGTAATAAACGGATTTGCATAATCAAAAATAACCATTAACAAATACCCAACAAGCACCAGTTGAAGCGTCATTCGTATCGTTGCAAAAAACAGTAATCGCTCACGTCTTAACCCACGAGACCGCAGCATAAAATAAACCACAACAATAACAACGTACGCAATCAATACTTGCCAAAACGTAATCGAAATAACCTCACTATTCATCGAGTTTCACCTCAGCAATCCGACCATTGGTGACCTCATAAACATAATCTCCATAAGACCGTGCCACTTGCTTAGAATGCGTCACCATCACCAAAACAATTTTATTCGTTTTTGCATGTTCAACAATCTTCTCAATAATAAACTGCTCAGTATCATCATCTAAAGCACTTGAAGGTTCATCGAGTAAAATACACTCAGGCTTTAACAACATAATTCTTGCTAGCGCCAAACGCTGAGCTTCCCCTCCTGATAAAGATTTTGCATCTTGTGACAAAGCAGCCTTCAACTGAACAGAATCTAACGCTTCTTGCAACACCTCATCCGTCACATCAATACCATGTAGCGATGTTGCAAACAATAAATTATCTTTCACCGTACCAGAAAACATATGTGGTTTTTGCCTCAACATCATCACTGCTTTACGGTGATCTACACTATCAATTTCATCAAGCGATTTTCCACGATAAAAAACCCCACCATCAGTCGGAGACAACAGTTTATTTAATATTTTGAGTAATGTGGTCTTTCCGCCACCACTCTTGCCAATAAGACAAGTAATCCCCTCATCGGCAATCTGTAAATCATCTATACAAAGAATATCTTTATACCGTACTCCCTTGAAAGTAAACATATTTCCTCCTATGATGATGCAATCACAAGTTCATAATTTTCGGTGTTTTTATACGATTTAGAGTACTCAAAAACACGACCATCTTGTAAATAACCCGTCATTTCAACACTTAAAACCGGTGTATTTTTCTTTATCATTAAATGCTCTAAATACTTATCAGGTGTAAACACAGCTTTAATCTGCTGTACTGCGCGTTCAGGCTTTAACTTAAGCACCTTTTGCATATAGGCATATATAGACCCCGAGACAACCGATTCACTCAAGGGTACCAATGCTTTAGGAAAGTACGACTCATCCAAAATCAAAGGCTGCTCATCTTTTAAGCGAAGCCGAACTAACTTATAAACAGCATCACCTTGTTCAACACCTAAGATTTTTGATAAACTCGCATCAGCCTCAATCAAATCAAACTCTAGCAAAACATTTTTAACCTTGCCACCCATCGCTTCAACTTCACCGGTAAATCCCGTAAAAACATCAAAAGGTTTGAATAGTTTACGGTCCACCGTAAACACACCAACATCTTTCACACGATGGACTTTACCATACAGGATTAATTCATCAATGGCTCTTCTCACCGTGCGTTTAGAAACCTGAAAACGCTCCATCAAAACCTTCTCACTTGGTAATTTAGCATTTGGTGGTAAACTTACAATCTGTTCAAGCAACGCATTTACAATCATTTTATATTTCGGTATCATACCAACCCTCCAAAGACACATTTACCTTTCTTATAAACGGCTATTATTTTTAAAGCATCATCTAAAACAACAAAATCTGCGGTGTTTCCAATGGCTAAAGAGCCCAATACATCATCAATGCCAAGCGCAACGGCAGGGTAATAACTCACCATCTTCACCGTTTCAACAATATCTTTTGTTATATCCAACATATTTAAAAACCCTTGATAAAGACCTTTGCTTGCACCTACTAATTCCCCTTTATCATTCTTATATACCGCTTCATTAGTATCATTGTCTATACACAGCTGATCACTGACCAAAAACATCCTACCTTTTTTCAAGCGATAAATAAGTTTTAACATGTCAAACGACACGTGTGCACCATCAGCAATAACCTCAACGGTAAATGCGGGGTCGAGCAATGCTTTTAACAAAAGCGACGTCTCTCGGTGATGCAATCCTCGCATCGCATTGAATGCATGCGTAAGATGGCGAATGCCACAACGCTTTGCATGCTCAAAAACCAAAGCATCTCCATCCGTATGTCCTGCAACAAGTTTAATCCGAGACGGCAACGCCTGACAAAATGTTTTTGAAAGCCTCTCAGGTGCGACACTCATCCAAACAATACGTTTTTGACCCACTTCATACAACATATTAAACACATCAATATCAGCTTCAATCAATGTTTTCTCATCCTGAGCTCCAGCACGTAAAGGATTGAGAAATGGTCCTTCTAAATGAATTCCAATCAACGTATCATCAACACTTTTAGCGTAACGGTTTAAGGTAACTTTTAGATCTTCAACCTCTTCGCTCATTGTCGTAGCCAAAAAGCTCGTCACACCACCTTCATAAAGCATCTGTTTCACAGTTTCTAACGTTTGAT
>SKGE01000067.1 GCA_007117625.1 Candidatus Izemoplasma sp.
GATCGACTCCGGGAAAGTCAGTGCTAACCCTTGATTTTAATGGGCGTCGTATCGCTATTATAAATGTGATGGGGCAGGTTTTTATGAATGATCCATTAAACAGTCCTTTTGAAACGATGGATCATTTACTAAAGGATTTAGAAGCCGATGAAATCATCGTTGATATACATGCTGAGGCAACCAGTGAAAAACTTGCACTCGCCCATTATTTAGACGGACGTGTTACGGCCGTTTTAGGTACTCACACCCATGTACCTACTGCAGATACGATGCGACTTCCTAAAGGAACCGTATACATTACTGATGTGGGGATGACAGGGACAAAATTTGGGATCTTAGGCGCTGACCGTGAGCTTGTCTTAGAGAAGTTTCTTAGCAAACGACCGGTACGTCTAAAACCATCAAACGATAGAGAACTACAACTCAATGCGGTGTTAATTGATACGACCCGTAAAACGATACAAGCAATAAATAAAACAGACTGAATAAGGTGATATTGTGTCAGATCTTTATGAGAAATATTTCAAAAAACCATCAATCAAAGAGGCGCGGAAACGTAAAAGTACGTCGACCGAAACGATTCATATTGAAACGCCTGTCAACTTAAAAGCGATTGGTCATGGGAAGCGTTACAAATTAATGACTTATGGATGTCAAGGCAACGAGGCAGATTCAGAAACGATGCGCGGTATTATTGAGCGATTAGGATTTACATCAACGGACTCTGAAGTTGATGCGGATATTATTATATTGAATACATGTGCGATTCGTGAAAATGCTGAGAATCGTATTTTTGGTGAATTAGGAAGGTTAAAACAATACAAACGTACCAATCCTGATTTAATCTTAGGCGTTGCAGGCTGCATGCCGCAAGAAGAACAAGTCGTAGAGCGACTGCTCAAAAGCTATCCGTATGTCGATTTAATCTTTGGAACGCATAATATTCATAAGCTACCCGAATATTTAGAAAGCGCTCTTTACAACAAAGAGCGGGTCGTAGAAGTTTTTAGCGACGAAGGGCAAATTGTAGAAAATTTACCCAAAATACGAGATCATAAACACAAAGCCTATGTCAATATTATGTACGGCTGCGATGAATTTTGTACCTACTGTGTCGTGCCCTATACGCGAGGAAAAGAACGCTCAAGAGACCCACGACACATTATCGATGAAGTCCATGAGCTTGTCAAAGCAGGCTATCAAGAAGTGACTCTACTCGGTCAAAATGTCAACTCATATGGTCGTGATTTCACCGATAAAACCTATACCTTTGCGAATCTACTAGAAGCCTTAAATAATATCGATATTGCAAGGGTTCGCTTCACCACATCACATCCGAAGGATTTTGATGAAGCAACGGTTAAAGTACTAGCAAAAGGCGGAAACTTGATGCCGCATATCCATCTTCCAGTCCAATCGGGGAGTGATAAAGTACTTAAAAAAATGAATCGTAAGTACACCAAAGAGAGCTACTTAAAACTGGTGAATACGATTTATAAATACATTCCAGATGCATCGATTACAACAGATATTATCGTTGGATTTCCTACCGAAGAAAAAGAAGATTTCGAGCAAACTTTAGACCTTGTAAGGCAATCTAAGTTTGAAGGTGCCTTTACGTTTATTTTTTCAGCGCGTGAAGGAACACCTGCAGCTAAGTATAAAGATGATACTGAAATGCAAACCAAAAAATCAAGGCTACAAACCTTAAATCAAATCATTAACGATGGATACTTAAGAGGCAACAAACGTTTTGAGGGTAAAGTTGTTCATGTATTAGTAGATGGTGTTAGTAGAAATAACCCCGAAATATTAGCAGGGTATTCAGAACACAACAAGCTTGTGAATTTCAAAGGCAATCAAACACTGATAGGAAACATCGTGCCGGTTTACATCGAGGAAGCAAAAACGTGGTTCTTGAAAGGACGCTATCATGAAAGCACTTGATGCATTGATCGAACACTTAGAAACTGATGAAACCGTGGTGGCTTACAAAAGAATTGAGAAAAAGATCTTAACAACACCAAAGTATCAAGACCAATATCAAGATTTACTCAATAAACAAAAAGCGATGGTTCAAGCGAGAGAACGACAATCTTCACGCTATCCATCTTTAAAAGAAACCTATGAAAATACATTGCATGAGATTGAATCAGTTCCGATTATCCATCAATATTTGACTTTACAAGCGGAGCTGAACAGTAAAATTCAAATGATTACTGAGTTGATTGAGAGCGCACTAAATAAACCTTTTACTGATGAGTAGAAGGTTTTTTAATTACCGGGAAACTGCTGAAATAAGAGATTTCCATTGAATTCATAAGTTCTCTAAGCTATAATGATAGTAACGTAAAGGAGCGTGAAGACATGGCGAAAGACTTAACAAAACAAGAAGATTTTATTTACTTGTACTCAAAGAAGGTAAAAATTTCTAAACTCATTGAGATGTTCGTAGTTATTCCTAGCAGTGAAATAGTTAAGTATATGAAAAACAAAGAGTTGTTTTTACCGAATTATATCCATAAAGCACTGGTTCGTAAAAATATCGCTCCCGTAATCGCAAATGCGGATAATGATGATAAGTTTTCTGATGAGATGAAGCACCGCCTCAAATGGTTTGACAACTTTACTATTTTCCAACTTGAGCGCTTAGCTGAGAGCTATCGAATTAAAATTAATGTCGAAGAGTACAAGAAAGATTTTTGGGACATTGTGATTCGTCATCGCTCGGATTTAGGCATCAATAATTTAGAGTTTGTTAAGTTACAGAACTTAACGATGAAGTATCAAAAAACGAAACAAGAAGCTTACAAAGAAATGAAACAAGAACTCGATCAAATATACTTCGAACCCAAAGGCTATTTTGAAGGGTGTCGCATTGATGATGCAAAAGAAGTTTTATTAAATTCAACAACGCTCTCTGATATTCGTGATTTAGGTAGAAAGTATGAAATCGATATTCCGAGACGAATCAATAAGAAACAGTTAATCGACGTGATCGCTTTAAAATTGGATTTATCTGATAATGACCAAGAAGAGCTGTCAAAACAATCTATTTTAGAATTAGAACGTTATGCTAAAAAACATAAAGTTAGCATTTCTATCGAATTGAAAAAGATTGATATGATTGAATATATTTTATTAAAACGCAACAAACCGATTGTACCAATGCACCAAGAGAGTATGAAAATATTCGAAGGTATGAACATTGAAGAGTATTTGTATGAAGCGAAGTTCGAAGAGATTACCCACAAGTACAATCTAATCCGTAAAAAACGTAAACGTATGATTCGGAATATCGTGATTGGATTCATTCTTGTTGCGGCAGCATTGGTTATTACATTTCTTCAATAGTAGAGGTGTCGCATGAGTAAAGACAAAACACAATACACACCGATGATGCAACAATACTTAACGATAAAAGAAGACTATAAAGATGCTATAGTCTTTTTTAGGCTCGGAGATTTTTATGAGATGTTCTTTGAAGATGCCTACTTAGCAAGTAGAGAACTTGAAATTCAACTGACCGGTAGAGATGCCGGCACAAAAGAACGTATTCCTATGTGTGGTGTCCCTCATCATGCTTCTGAATCCTATATCAAGCGATTGATTGATAAAGGCTATAAAGTGGCGATATGTGAGCAAACCGAAGATGCGAGTACGACAAAAAAAATCGTCAAGCGCGATGTCGTTCGCGTTGTCACACCAGGGACCAACATCGATGACCCAGATGCATCAGAAACCTATATCGCCTCAATTGGGTTTTCAGAATACTTTTATACCATCGCTTATGCAAATATTTCAACAGGCGAGTTTGCCGGGTTAAAAGTCCCGAAAGACATGAGCGCATTACTCAATGAACTATCCGCGATACGCTTAAAAGAAATCATTGTTTCTCATCAGTTTGACATAAGTTATATTAAACACTACGCCGATCACCAAAATATCACCATATCGATTCATCCAGAGACCGATGTGGATGCTGTGTTTCGCAAACTTACTGAGAAACTTACCACCGAGTATGAACAAAAAACTGCGCGGCGTTTACTCAGCTATTTGCTTAAAACCCAGAAACGCGCACTTATGCACATGAAGCCTGCAGAACCAATCGAAGCGACGCGTACGATGAAAATGGATGCGAATACCATTCGAAATTTAGAGTTGGTTAAAACGATGCGCCAAAACC
>SKGE01000047.1 GCA_007117625.1 Candidatus Izemoplasma sp.
TCGGCATGATTTTAGATCTCGAAACAAAATCTTCATCCAATAACTTTAAAACTTGATCATCGATATAGATGAGACCTAAGTTTACACGTTTAATTCCCAATGAGTCACTTAATGCATCAACGATTTGAGAATCGGTACAGTGTCCAAAACGAATAAGCGCTTCTCCAATTTTCTCGCCACGTTCACGGCGTTGAAGCGCTTCATTTATTTGAGATTCGGTAACAACACCTTCTCGTACTAAAACGTCTCCAAGACGTTTAGGGGTACTTTTAGCCATAACTTCACATCCCTTAATGTTATTCCATTACAATGGCGTTAATCGCAGGATACCGTTCATAATGAATCAGTTCTCTTGATATTACTTCATCGTTAATATCGATGATGGTACGCCATACCATCACAAAACGACCATTCATTCCATCTCTTGTTAAAGAGGCATCCGTAGTGGTTTCAGTATCGTAAGGCATTTCATGAATGATGGTTTCGACTTCAATGGTATTTAATAGTTCAGCCCCGAGCATAGTGATTGTGAATAACTCGTTATCACGGTCAAATTCAAAATAAAAGGTACTATGTGTATTATTTTCGAACCCAAAATCAATATTTCTTGAGCGTTGTACTAAAACGTTGCGACCTGCCATGATATTAATATAATCAATCCCATAAACACTAGGGTCATCATCCACGAAGTACCGATGTTCGGTAATTGTAAATGGTCCATAGGGTAAAACTTCCATAAATAAAGACCCAATAAAACTTAGTTCACCGGGTGTAAATGTATTTGGAAACGTATCTAGCATGCTAAACTGACTACGCGGGTTAATGCTGATCCCATCTGGAAAATGTGTCTCAAGTTTACTAAACAAAGCGTCAGAATCGATACTAAACCCATGGAGTGTACTTGGTACCGTTCTCGCGCCAATTTCTAGTGGTACAATATATTGCACATCGGGATTAACATGCGCGTTGAGCTGGATACTTGCGAATGACCTCATACCAGCTGCGGCAATCTCAACCTCGCTTAAAACCGCCTCAAAATCAAAGCGATCTTCTAAGCCACTCATCCAAAGTTGGTTGTCGATATCGGTCAAAATTTCTGCGACAGCGGTCGTCGATAAAGATACATAAAGCGTGTTCGCGTGACCATCTTGAATGTTTCGAATACTCTGATCAATATCGAAGAAGATTAAATCGCGATTAATCTCGTAATTATAGCCTTGATAGCGTATTTCAAAAAGAACGCTATCATCTTCTAACCAGTTTTCAATGCGCGTTCTTAGTTTTTCTTCAGCTTCTTCTTCGTTTAATCCCCCGATATAGACACTTCCAATGTAAGTGTTTTGCGAATAGTTACCAATATTAAAGCCCGTAACCATGTACCAAAACACAAACAAACTTGCCGCCCCAATAAAGACGACAATTCCTGCGTATAAGTAATACCCTAAATTACTATTTTTAAATTGAGATGCCACATTTATCACCCGTATACGTATGTTTGATACTATTATATCTTAAAATACCTATTTTTAAAAGCATCTTTCACGATTTATCAAGTCTAAATAGTAGTCATAGCTTCGCTATATATGATATAATACAAGTAACCTACAATAGAATGGGGGTTGTTTTGTGGTAAAAAACAGTAAAGGTTTTTCATTACTTGAGATTTTAGCCGTTATTCTTATAGCGACTACTGTTCTTGTGCCACTGCTATCATCTCTTGTAGGAAATGCTAATATCAACCGTAGAGAAATAAACAAAGAAGCTGCCTCTAACATTATTGCAGTTTCGATCAATGGGTTTAATACGATTAGATTTAGGGACCTCGTTGGGGCGATCGATGATATTGAAACTGCGATGTACAAAGAGTTTAATAAAGACGAAGGATGCAGTGATTTACCTACAGGTCATACCCCAAAATCTTCTATAGAGATTTGTGAACTCGTATTTCAATCAACCGCTGCAAATGTTTCGTTTGAAGCGGATGCGTTTCGTGTTTTCTTAGTACCGTTCTCGATACCACAAGCAGATTTCGACTTTTTAACCGATCCAAATAACACTGATATACCAGAAGAAATCAAAACGTTAATCATTGAAAATGTTTTAATTAACGAAACACCTTCATCAACCCAACCGCTGAACATCTTTATTTGGATTCAATATGGACCAAGAGATCGAGATATCTTGGTCGATAAGGGGTTGATTGCACGTGATTAAAAATACTAAAGGGATTACTTTGTTTGAGTTATTAATTACGATTTCACTTGCAAGTGTTGTACTTATGACGTTAATGAGCGTTTTATCCACAACATTAGTTACACGAAACGAGCTGGATTACTCGAATCGCTTAAGCCAAGAAAACTTTGAGTTGATCAACACTTTAAATCAAAAGTTTTTAAGTTTAGGTTATAGTTCAATTGTCGATATATCACCTGAAGAGAATCCTAATCACTATATTTTTGTTTTAACCAATGAGTATGATTTTGATGATACGGTTCCAGGTGGTATAATTTATATTGATGATCGTTATATTTTGCATCTTGATTTAACAAGTGGGGGACTTTATTTAGGTCCATATGATAGTTTTAATCAAGCTTTGTTTACTTTTGATGTTCCCTCGCAGTACCGCATCACAAGTTCGCGGCTAACCATACTCGAAGGAAGCTCGATGGGGTTTGAGTGTTTAAGACTCTTCTCTTCGGCGCTTCATGATAATATATTTGGAACATGTTCCAATGCGTTTGTTGAGTTAAATTTTACATTTACTTACGAGTTTCGCGGGGCAAATTTAAGCCCGAGAGATTACTATACAACCCTCTTCTTTTAGAAAGTGGTGAAACATATGTTTCGAAATGAAAAAGGTAGTGTTATGAGTGTCGTGGTGGTTATCATCGCTATTTTGTCGTTCTCAATTACAAGTGCTACGGCATACACGTATAGCGTTGTCTCTAGAACCCAAACGCAAGTTGAAACTCAGTCGAGTGACCGCTTGGCTAGAACCTTGATTAATCAATCGATTTCAGAATGGCGTGATTTCATTCGTGATATAAATCCCGCTACTTTTTCAGAGCTACACGGTTATCAAGAAACCCAAGACTTCATTGATTACTTAAGTAATACCTACAGTGTGACTTTAACCATACAACAAGACTTAACGGATATTGGTGAAGGTCGTATTTATCGGTTCCTGTATACGCGTCCAAATGGATCTACTGTGTTTAGAGATTTACATGTAACACTCGATTCAGTTGATGGAGATCCTACCGAACAAATAGAAATTGATGAGGAAATTGATAATCAAATTGAAAAGATTCTTGCTACCATGAGCGAAGAAGACGGTGATAGTTTCATTTGTACCGAAGAAGATGATGAAGAGGATGAATGCTTACTTGAGTTTAGTCAGGCATTAAGTCCAACCGGTAACACAGGAAACATGGAAGGTGACATTTATTATGATGGTGACCTTAACTTTAGTTTCGCCGCGGTTACTGGTGAATTTAAAATGAATGGAAACAGTCTGCTTGTTAACGGAAACTTAGATTTGAGCAATATTTCTAAACTATCAGGGCCAGGTATGATTTTTGTGACAGGTAACCTAACGATTACACAACCGAATCACGGCTTTGAAATTAACGACGTTATCATCATGGTTGGCGGTTATACACGTATTCACTTCACACATAACAATGAAGGTCAACATCGACAACTGATCGGTAATAATTATGCAATTATTAGTTACAATACCAGTAATTATTTAGGATATGGACCTGATTATGAGTACGATCGTTCAGTCGCTTACTTAAATAGCACTTACTACATTCATACAAACTCTGAACCCAATTTCTTCTTTATTGGAGATAGACCGTTCGAAAGTTTGTTTGATGTCTTCAATCAATTCCAAATTACAGTCGAACAATCTGGAGATAGTTTCGAGTTCGATGAAAGTGCCTTTGGCGAGTTTGATTAACAAAAGAGCTTCCGCGGAAGCTCTTTTTTAGTGAAATTGTCTTAACGCATCGTGGATGACTTCAGATACGGTTGGATGGGCATGGATGATATCATAGGCTGCATCAATCGTTTGATTGGTGTGAATCAGAGTGGTTAGTTCATGAATCAAA
>SKGE01000073.1 GCA_007117625.1 Candidatus Izemoplasma sp.
AGGGTACTTGTAATCGATATCTGTTGTTGCGTTTGAGTAATGTGAAAGCTCGTCTGCTTCATGATCGCGTAGACGAATTTTTTCAGGTGCAATTGCTAAATCGATTAGAAACTGTTTGCTCGCTTCTCGATAATACTGAAACCATTCCATCTCATCACCAGGCTTACAGAAAAATTCAAGTTCCATCTGTTCGAACTCACGTGTTCTAAATATAAAGTTTCCTGGGGTGATTTCATTGCGAAAGCTTTTACCAACTTGTCCGATTCCAAACGGGATTTTTTTGCGCATTGCGCGTTGAATGTTTTTAAAGTTTAAGAAAATGCCTTGCGCCGTTTCCGGACGAAGGTAAATCGCTTGTGATTGATCATCCAAAACGCCTTGTGAAGTTTTAAACATTAAGTTGAATTGTCGTATTTCTGTAAAGTTATGAGCGCTACATGCGGTACACTTTACTTTGTGGGTTGCTATATAGTCTTGCATCGCTTCAACAGACATTCCATCCGCTTGGATAGTATTGTCGTGTGATTCGATTAAATGATCGGCGCGGTGCCTTGCTTTACAAGCTTTGCAGTCGATGAGAGGATCATTAAATCCGTCGACATGGCCACTCGCTTTCCAAACATTTGGATTGAGTAAAATACCAGAGTCTAAGCCAACGTTGTAGGGGCTTTCTTGAATAAAACGTTGCCACCAAAGCTTCTTTAAATTATTCTTTAAAGCAACGCCAAGCGGACCGTAATCCCACGTGTTCGCAAGCCCTCCATAAATCTCACTTCCTTGGAAAACAAATCCATGTTGTTTTGCGTAGGCAACCAGTTGTTCCATGTTAATCGTCATTTTTACACCTCTTAGTCTATAGATTTAAGTAATTGTTTGGCTTTCGTTTTCGTTGATAAATGTGTTTCATAAAGACTGTCAATGATATTTGATAAAATAGTTTGTGTCGTTTTATTTAGCTTGAGGGGTTGAAATTTAAGCACATCAACATGTAAGTAATACTGAAGTGGTTGATAAGTTTCATGTTTGATGAGTGATGTGTTTTCATCTGCGTGTTGCTCACAAAACATCATGCCGGTATACAGGTCGAGTGATAACTTTTCACTCACCTCACAACGACTGCATCGATTAAATGAGATGCCATAGCCTAAAAAATACAAAAATTTCATTTCAAATACCATTAAAAGTTCTAGCGGTGCCTCAGTTGTATCTAAAACATCTAAAAACTTGAGCACGAAATTGAATAGTTTTGGATGGTCATCATGTTCATTGACATTATAATATATTAGCTCACGTACGGTAGAAGCGACCGTAGTTTTAATGATGTCATTGCGAATCGCTTGGTGGTACTTTACCATAGAAGCCTCTTTTAAAGTTGGAAACTTGCTCTTTGATAAATGCATTGTCACCAGCATACCAGCTTGGACAAGATGCCTCAATGGGCTATGCATTTTTTTTACGCCTCTTGCTATCGCGCTGATAATACCGCTTGACGTATACGCGTATAAGATTTTCCCGTGATCGCCATAGTCGACAGTTTTTAAAATATACCCAACGGTTTCATCAGGTTTCATTGCCGAATCCAAAATTGCGTAAGTGCATTTCTTTATTACGCCAGTTTTTGACAACTTTACAATGCAAGTCAAGATAGACTTTAACGCCTAACAAGGCGAGTATATCTTGTCTTGCTTGGGTGCCAATACGTTTGATCATTTTGCCGCCTTTACCAATAATTATCCCTTTTTGAGAGTCTCGTTCAACAATAATAGAAGCATGAATATTGATTAAGTGGTCTAGATTTTCATCGGTCTTCATCGAATCAATCAGTACCATCACACCATGAGGTACTTCTTCTTGGGTAAGTCTTAAGACTTTCTCACGAATCATTTCACTGATTAAAAACTTTTCAGGATGATCGGTTACTTGATCTTCAGGATAAAACTTCGGACCTTCGTCTAACATCGACACGATATCTTCCATCAACATATCGACATGAATGCCTTCTAGCGCACTCACAGCAAGTACTGCTTTAAAGTCATGCAGCGACTTATATTCGTGGATTAAAGCTTCTAGCCGCTTTAAATCTTTTGCTGCATCAATTTTATTAACTAGCAAGATAATTGGCGTTTTCGTTGCTTTAAGATGCGAGATAATCATTCTTTCAGTCTCATCGATTTTTTCTAAACCAGTCACCATATAAAGCACCAAATCAACAGCATTTAAGGTGTGCAATGCTGCATCTGTCATCAGTTTACCGAGTTTATGTTTCGGTTGATGAATCCCGGGTGTGTCAATGAAGATTACCTGAGCTTCATCGGTATTATAAATCCCTCGAATGGTATTTCTCGTGGTTTGCGGTTTGTGTGATGTGATGGCAATTTTTTGGCCAACAATACGGTTTAAGAGCGTGCTTTTACCTACATTCGGTCTTCCTACAATCGTAACAAATCCACTTCGATGCATTATAAATCATCCTCAGTAAAGGCAAAAGGAAGTAACTCGATGTTCTTTAAGACTTGTGATTTGCCAGTGTTATTTACTAAAATAATCTCGGTGTCCTCAGTTAAAAGCTCTCGCATCACTTGCCTACAAGCGCCACAAGGTGAAACAATGTGTGCTTGGTTGGTAGTGATGAGAAGCGATTCAATATCTTCTTTTTGATAGCCCTTTGCGTACGCAGTAAATAACGCAGTACGCTCTGCGCAGTTTGATAATCCATAAGAAGCATTTTCAACGTTAACGCCGGTAATAATTTCTCCATTTTTAAGTTTGAGGGCTGCACTTACTTGAAACTTAGAGTATGGCGCATAAGCATTTTTTAAAACACCTTGGGCGGCTTTATAAAGTGTATCATCCATCGTATCACCTTCATCGATATATTTTAAGTGCGTCTAGTATGGCTTCTTGTTGCTTAAACATTTCTTCGGCCTGTGCTTCAGTTTCGTGGTCGTATCCAATCGCATGTAAAAACCCGTGGACGGTTAAAAACGCAAGTTCACGCGTGAGTGAATGGCCATAGTCTTTCGCTTGCTCTAAAGCTTTATATAAAGAGATAAAAACATCACCAAGCTCGCCTTCTTCGGTGCTAGGAAAGGTTAAAACATCAGTCACGCTGTCTTTATTACGATAGGTCATGTTTAACTCTTTAATCTTCTCATTGGTAACTAAAACGACCGTAATTACTTGCTTTTTTGATGTTTTTGTATACTTATAAGCTTTTTTTAAGACTTTTTTCAGCAACGGTTCATAATTTTCTGAATCGACTTGGTTAATGATGTTCATTTTCGTACCTAACAAGAATTTTTTGAATCAGTGGATGTCGAATCACGTCAATGGTTTCAAAACGCACCACTTCAATACCAGAAACTCCCTTTAATAATTTCGTTGCATGAATCAGTCCGCTGCTGGTTTTCGGTGGTAAATCGATTTGCGTTAAATCACCTGTGACAATCATTTTCGAATGAAAGCCAAGACGCGTTAAAAAGAGCTTCATTTGACCTTTTGTGGTGTTTTGAGCTTCATCTAAAATAACATAAGCTTTTTCAAGGGTTCTCCCTCGCATGTATGCAAGCGGTGCAATTTCAATCACACCACGCTCGATTAAATCATCGGTTTGCTTGGTTCCTAAAACCTCATAAAGAGCATCATAAAGCGGTCTTAAATAAGGATCAATCTTTTCTTTTAAATCTCCAGGTAAAAACCCAAGGTTTTCTCCAGCTTCAACGGCAGGTCGGGTTAAGATTATTTTTGAGATATCGCCATTTTTAAGTTTACTGACTGCATGTACGACAGCGACATATGTTTTCCCTGTACCAGCAGGACCAATTGAAAAGACTAGGTCGTTATTTTCAATCGCTTGGATATAGCGCTTTTGATTGATGGTTTTAGCAAAAATTGGTTTACCCGTCAAGGTTTTAGTAATTTCAATGCGCTTTAAATAATGGTCTAATATGTCTCCTTGTTCCATCGTATTGACAAGGGTCGCGACATAGATGACATCGCGTTCACTAATATGAATATTGGCTTCTACTAGGCGAATTAACGTATCAAAAGTAGCTTCAATCTTTTCAAGCACATCGGGGTCCTCAGTATTAACTTGAATGGTTTCGCCTTTCGTAAAAATATCAACACCAAAATGACTGTTTAAAACGTTTAAATGGCGATCGTTGACTCCGATCACCTCGCTAAAAGTATGAATGTTTTTAAATGTTGTTTGTAAGGGTTTGAGTTTCAATGAATCCTACTCCTTTAGAAAAGTTAGGTATATTATACCATACTAATGTAATAATTAAATAAACGGTGAGTGTTTTTTCACCGTTTATTTTTACTTTTTAAATTGTTTGTAAATCTTTAATTAACGCCTTCCATGGCAATTTTAATTTGATTAGTGCTTAACTTTCTTGCTTCGAAACTATAATCTTGTGCAAATGGGTTTTCAGCCAACTGGTCTAACACTTGTCTTTGATAAGAATCACTGGTTAGTACATTTACTAAGTGTTGATAGTTAGTTCGTGTAATGTTTGTATCCGCAAAAAAGAAAGGATCTCCATTTTCAGGTTCTATAAGGGTTGCTTCGACATAGACATAATCTGTAAGTAAATCGCTAAACTCAGGGACCAATAGTTTTACGGCATAAAAACATGTCATCCCAGCTTCTTCCCCAGCACGAACAAAAGTGCAGGCGTAGGTAGCTTCTTCGACCTCAATGTCAAGTCTTAGTTTTTCACGAATTTGTTGGAATACGTTATTGGTATGTTCAGGTGGGTCTTCTTCCTGTGAACAAGCGGTAAGGGTAAGCGCAAATATTAACATTAAGGCGCCAAGTAGTTTTTTCATCTAAAATGCCTCCTAAAATACTAAAAAAAATAACAGAAATAAGCTTTTCTTATCTATCAATTATAAAGGACACAAGCTCTTAAGTCAAATCTTATTTTTAGCGCTATAAGCCAAAAAAACAAGCGCACAACTGTGCGCTTATTTGAGTTACTTTTTACCTTTGTTTTGGCGTTGCTTAATTTTTTTAGATACACTCGGTTTTACGTAATATTCTCTCTTACGAGCTTCCGCAAGGGTACCTGAACGTGAAACATCGCGTTTGAATCGCTTCAACGCGTCTTCCAAAGATTCATTGTTTCTAACGACTGTTTTTGCCATAAGGTCTCCCTCCTTCCGCTCATAAATTTACCAAAGATATAATAACAAAAAAACCTAGTAATGTAAAGGTTTTTAGCATTTTCGTTAAAAATCCTTAATATTGCTACACATTCAGCATAAAATAGCTAAACTTTGGGGATGGTTTGCGTGTGTAATTTGAATTTTATGAATCTCATTAACAAGTTCTTTTTCCGTAGCAACCTTCACGTAGATATAGTTAGAAGTGTGTCCGTAACAGTAATCGCCATCACAACGTTCAAACAATACCTCATGTTGAAGACCTTTCATTGATTCTATATATGTATTTGCGAGCTTTTCGTTTATCACCATGAGTTTGTTAACACGCATGGATTTAATCGTCCCGTGCACTTGTGATTTAACTTCAGCCGCTTTAGTACCACTTCTTTTTGAGTAAGGAAAAACATGCATTTCAGAAAATTGACAAGCTGTAATAGTTTGACATATCTCATCAAAGTCTTCATCTGACTCTTTAGGATATCCGACAATTACGTCTGTTGTTATTGCAATGCTTGGCATTAAATCTCGAATACGCTGGATTTTACTGATGTATTCAGCTACGGTGTAACGCCTACGCATTTGTTTTAAAACTTTATCCGAGCCACTTTGCAAAGGAATGTGCAAGTGATTGGCAAAGACAGGGTTACGTTTTATTAAATCTAATATTTTATCAGTGAGCTGGTTAATCTCAATCGAAGAAATCCGCAAACGGTGTAAACCATCCAATTGAGATAAATCGTGAAGCAAATCGTAAAAGTTGGTATCTTTTAAATCCGTACCGTACCCACCGGTATGAATCCCTGTCAAGACGATTTCTTTATAGCCTTTTTGAATCAATGCGGTAGCTTCTTGGATAATCTCATCTTTATCTCGACTACGTATCGGACCGCGTGCAAATGGAATAATGCAATAGCTGCAGTATTGATTACAGCCATCTTGAATTTTAATAAAAGCCCGTGTATTTTCAGAAAAACTTGTAACATTCAAACGATCAAATGTTTTACTGCGGGTAATATCGTTCACCGCCATAATTTGCTTACGATCTCGTAAAAACTGTTTTACCAGCGATAATAACTGTTCACGTTGACTCGTTCCCATGACGATATCGACACCATCGATAGCGGCCACGGTCTCACTATCGACTTGACTATAACAGCCAATCACTGCCACAACCGCTTCAGGATTTTGTTTGACTGCACGCCGAATCGCTTTCCGACTTTTAGCATCACTCGTATTTGTAACAGTACAAGTATTAATAATATAAATATCCGCGAAGTCTTTATGACTGACAATATTAAAACCATCTTCGATAAATAATTTCTGTAAAGCTTCACTTTCGTAAGTGTTGACTTTACACCCTAATGTATAAATTGCAACATCCATTTCTACTCACTCATTTCTAAGTCATAACTAATCGCTGCAATGCTAAACAGTGCAGCGGTTTCACTTCTTAAGATTCTTGGACCAAGCGTCACCACTTGTGCGACCTTGTCCAAGAAAGTAATCTCTTGTTCGGTAAAGCCACCCTCCGGTCCAATCACAATTAGAATTTTGGCGTCTTTTGAAGTTTTTTCTAAGGCTTTTTTTAAGCTAATACTATTTTCTTTTTCGTAAGCAACAAAGACTTTATCAAAGCGCGAAAAATCAATCGCTTCAAGGCTCATCACACTTTTAATCTCACCGACTGAACTGCGCTGTGATTGTTCGCTTGCTTCTTGAATAATCGCTTGCCATCGCGTTAATTTTTTGTTTTCAGTTTTTTCATCAATTTTAATAATCGTGCGTTCTGTAACGATTGGAATAATCGTATCGACCCCAAGCTCTGTTGCTTTTTGGCAGACGAGTTCAAAATGATCTTTGCGAATTAAGGACTGCGCCAGCGTAAGATGAAACTTTTTGTCCAGTTTAGGCAACGCGCGAACTTTTTCAAGTGTTACAGAAGCTTTATCAATCGCAGTAATTTTCATGTAAAAACAATGACCATCTCGGTCACATACGACGACATGATCACCCATCTTCATGCGCATCACATGTGCCATGTGGTGGTATTGATTGGTGTCTTTGATGACTAACTCATCAT
Organism: Candidatus Izemoplasma sp.; assembly: GCA_007117625.1. Taxonomy (GTDB): domain Bacteria; phylum Bacillota_I; class Bacilli_A; order Izemoplasmatales; family Izemoplasmataceae; genus SLQR01. The sequence goes on from SKGE01000073.1 coordinate 7,250, forward strand.
CAATCATTGTTTCTACAAAATAGCGTTGCATCTACATCACATCCCATCATATCGACGTTATTATATCATAACTCATCGGTTAACGACAAACAAAAGCCGCCTTATGTCAGCGGTAAAAGGTGGCTTTTGTTACTTTTTTATTTTTGATTTAAACTTTTGCCAAATTGATTCATCATTGGTTAAGTCTGTTGTGCTTAGTTCTTCAAACAGTTTGGTTTGTTTCTTACTTAAGTTCGTAGGGGTTACAACTTTAATAACGACATGCAAGTCCCCTTTACGCTTGCTTCGTAAGTTGCTCATACCTTTACCACGAACTCTAAAGGTTTTATGTGACTGTGTTCCCGCAGGTATTTTCAATTTAACATTGCCATAAGGCGTTGGTACTTTTAATTCATCTCCAAGCGCTGCTTGAGGGAAGGTTACCGGCAGTTCCATCACTAAATCATCGCCGTGACGCTCAAAGGTATCGCTTTCTTCAACCTCAAAGACAATGTATAAATCTCCTGGAGGTCCTCCGTTTATACCTTTATGCCCAAAGCCTGGCATTCTAAGTTGATTATTGTTGTCAACACCTTCAGGAATATTAACATTAACTTTTTTCTCTTTGCCTACAACACCATCACCGGCACAGGTTTCACATTTACGCGCAACTGTCTTACCAGATCCACCACATTGATTACATGTAGTTTGAGTTCGTGTACGGCCAAACAATGATTGCTGCTCCACTGTAATCGTTCCTGAACCATTACATTTTGAACAGGTTTTAATATCATCTTTTGAATGGGCACCTGATCCATGACAGCTCGTACACTCTTCATAAACGGTTGTACGAATGGTTTTTTTGCCACCGTGGACAGCTTCTTCAAAGCTGACGCGCATACGTTTATGAATATCTTGTCCTTTACGTGGCGCATTTTGCTGTTGGCTACGGCGTTGTTGGCCGCCTCCGAAAAACGATGAAAAGATATCGTTAATATCAAAGTCAAAGCCTTCAAAACCACCGCCACCTCCAAAGCCTTGTTGGTTGGCTTGGTGACCAAAGCGGTCATATTGGGCACGTTTGTTTGAATCACTTAATATTTCATAGGCCTCACGAACTTCTTTAAACTTGCTCTCAGCGTCCGCTTCTTTATTCACATCTGGATGATACTTGCGCGCAAGCTTCCGATAAGCGCTTTTGATGTCTTGGTCCGATGCGTTTTTATCGATTCCTAATACTTCATAGTAGTCTCTTTTGCTCATAATTCACCTCGCGTTCAAAGGCATGAAGCAGCCGTAGCTGCTTCAAACACTTTGTTAGTCGACTTCTTCGTAATCTGCATCGATGACGTCGTCATCATCGGACTTATCTTCTGATCCTTTACCATTTACATTTGGATCTGCTTCTTGGCTTGCTTCTTGTTCTTTTTGTTTTTGTTCATAGACTTTCGAAGCGAGCGCTTGCGCGACGGTTTCTAACTCGCCTTTTTTTGCTTTGATGGCTTCTAAATCTCCATCGTCTAATGCTTTTTGAAGCGCTTCTATTTTTGCTTCAGCATCTTTTTTTTTTTTTTTAGAGATTTGCTCTCCTAAGTCTTTGATCGCTTTGTTTGTCGCAAAAATCATTTGATCCGCTTCGTTTTTAAGTTCAGCTTCTTCTTTAAGTTGTTTATCTTTTTCAGCGTTTTCTTCTGCTTCTTTAACCATGCGCTCAACATCTTCTTCAGTTAAGCCTTCATTATTTTTAATCGTGATTTTTTGGCTCTTACCAGTCCCTAAATCTTTGGCACTAACATTCACGATTCCGTTTGCATCAATATCAAAGGTTACTTCGATTTGAGGCACACCTCGTGGTGCTGGTGGAATATCAGTTAACTGGAATCTTCCTAAGGTTTTGTTTTGGTTCGCCATTGGACGTTCACCTTGTAAAACGTGAATGTCTACGGCTGGTTGGTTGTCTGCCGCGGTTGAGAACACTTGTGATTTACTCGTTGGGATTGTTGCGTTACGCTCGATTAGTTTTGTGAAAACTGCACCAAGCGTTTCAATACCGAGTGATAATGGGGTAACGTCTAAGAGTAAAACATCTTTAACATCACCTGATAAAACACCCGCTTGAATTGCAGCACCCATCGCAACAACTTCGTCTGGGTTTACGCCTTTGTTAGGGTTTTTACCGAGTTCATCTTTAATTGCATCAACCACCGATGGCATACGTGTTGACCCACCGACGAGTAAAACTTGGTGAAGATCGTTTTTCGTCATTTTTGCATCTTTTAAAGCACGGCGCACTGGCCCAAGTGTTTTTTCGACTAAGTCGCTTGTAAGTTCATTGAACTTCGCACGCGTTAAGCTTGTGTCTAAATGCATCGGTCCACTGTTTCCAACCGTGATGTATGGTAATGAGATCGTTGTTTTTGTGACACCTGAAAGGTCTTTTTTCGCTTTTTCAGCTGCATCTTTGACACGTTGCATTGCCATTTTGTCTTTGCGTAAATCAGTTCCAGTATCTTTTTTGAACTCATCGACTAAGTAATCAATAATGCGGTCGTCAAAGTCATCGCCACCTAGACGGTTGTCACCTGCAGTTGAAACAACTTCAAACGTTCCTTCCGATAACTCTAAGATTGAAACGTCAAATGTTCCACCACCTAAGTCATAAACTAAAATGGTTTGGTCTTTATCTTGCTTGTCAATTCCATAAGCAAGTGCTGCAGCGGTTGGTTCGTTGATGATACGTTTAACATCTAAACCAGCAATTTTACCAGCATCTTTGGTCGCTTGTCTTTCCGCGTCATTAAAGTATGCAGGAACAGTAATGACTGCTTCTTTAACTTCTTCCCCTAAATAGCTCTCAGCAGTTTTCTTTAAGTTTTGTAAGATCATCGCTGAAATTTCTTGTGGGGTGTATTCTTTATTGTTTGCCTGCACTTTTTCTTTTAAGCCCATTTTACGTTTAATAGATGAAACCGTGTCAGGGTTTGTGACGAGCTGACGCTTCGCAACTTCACCGACTTGAATTTCACCATCTTTGAAGGCCACGACACTTGGTGTGGTGCGTCCGCCTTCTGGATTCGCAATAACTTTTGCTTCTCCACCTTCCATAATTGCAACACATGAGTTGGTAGTTCCTAAATCAATTCCAATAATTTTACTCATAAATATTCATCTCCTTTTATTATTCGCTTACTTTGACCATTGCAGGTCGGATAACTCTATCTTTGAACATGTATCCTTTTTGATACACTTCAATAACCATATTGCTTTCAACACCGTCTTTAGGTTCTTTCATAACCGCTTGATGGCGGTTTGGATCAAACGGTTTTCCATCAGCTTCAATTTCTGCCAAACCTTCACTTTTTAACACTTCAAACAAATCGCGACGAATCATTTCAAAGCCTTTAGCATAAGGTTTTAACTTCCCATCTTCAACTTCATTCATTAAACCGAGTTCAAAGTTGTCAAGCGGTGTTAACAAACTTTTGACGAGATCAACGTTCGCATATTTCCGATCTTTAATACGCTCTTCATTGATTCTGCGCTTAAAGTTTTGAAGCTCTGCTTGATTTCTCAACATCTTATCCTTAAGATCGCTTACTTCATTTTTTAAAGCCTCTATCTCCGCATCTTTTGGATCAACTGTTTCTTCCGTTGTTTCTTCTTGTGTTTCTACGTTTTCTTCTTTTTCCGCTGCTTTTTTCTTTGCCATAAACGCCTCCTACTTCTTATACAGCTTCGACATATGTGCCGCAAGATATTTTAGTAAAGGGATAACTTTTTGATACTCCATCCGGGTTGGCCCTACTACAGCTATTGTACCTTTTTCGCCTTCACGAACTTCATAAGGAACCATAATCACCGAACAGTTTTTCATCGCACTGATTTGATTCTCTCTTCCGATACGTACAGTGAGGCCTGTAGAATCACTGTGATCGACCAGTTTTAAGATATCGTTTTGTTCGAAAAAGTTCATCAACTCACGGACCCGTTCAACATCGCTAAACTCAGGTTGGTAAAGCATATTGCTTTGACCCGACAAGTAATACTTACTCTGTGTAAAGCGGGTGAAGGCATCTAAGAATGTTTCAATGATTTTTTCGTTATAATCTAATAAGTCTTTAATCTTATCATGATTAATATCGTAATGAATCTTTTCACTGACCTGTGAAATTGGCACATCGTAGAGAATTTCATTAAAAATCTCTATAACACGCTTAAGCTCTTCGGTGTTCGTCCCTTTTGGTAGGGTAATGTTTTTACTTTCAACATGTCCTAAGTTCGTGATGACTAATAGCACACACATCTCTTCATATATCGGTACAAGTTCAATCTTCTTAACGCGTGAATTTCGTGCTGAAGGTCCAAGTGCAATCGTTGTGTAATTTGTTAGCTGACTCAATAAATTCATCGCTTGTTCAATCGCCTCATCACGATTTAAATCTTGATTTTTAAACAAATCATCAATCAAGGTTAAATCAAGATCGGAGTCAGATCCATTTTCTTGAATCAACACTTCAACATAAAAATGGTAACCTTTCTCACTTGGAACACGCCCACTCGAAGAGTGTGTTTTCTCTAAGTACCCTTCTTCTTCTAAATCTGCCATATCATTTCGAATTGTTGCAGACGAATAATCAAGGATTTTAGAAAGGGTTCTCGAACCAATCGGTTCAGCGGTTCGAACAAACTCTTCAACGATAAGTTTTAAGACTGTTTTCTGTCGTTCAGTAATCATGCAACCACCCCATTAGCACTCACATTATCTGATTGCTAAAAGTATTATAAACGATTGCAGTAGCACTGTCAAGGGATGAGTGCTAAAAAACTCTAATTCATAAAAAAATCCGCATTATTCAGCGGATTTTATATACATATTATGATGTTTTTCATGTGCAATTGTAGTGAACTGTCCATGCCCAGGATAGACTAATGTGTTATCACTAAACCGTTTATAAAGCTTTTGAATTGAATTCTCTAAAGTACTTTGATTTCCAGTCGGAAGATCAGTTCTACCAACGGTTTCTTTAAACAATAAATCTCCAGAAAAAATCATGTTTTTATAAACATATGTGACGCTACCGCGGGAATGTCCTGGTGTATGAATCACTTCAATCGTTTCATCACCGAGTGTGAACGTGGTTGATTCATCGATGACTTGTACAGGTAGTTTATCTTTGACTTTAAAACGCTCTGACATAAATCCAGATAAGTTTAAGTTTGGATCGAATAAAAAGTCACGTTCATCTTGATGCACATAAATACTCGCATCATAACGCTCAAGCAGTTTATTAATACCGCAAATATGGTCGTAGTGTCCATGGGTTAAAAGCACGCCTTTGAGCGTTAAATCATTCGCTTTAATGTAAGCATCCATCGCTTCAAAATTCGAACCAGGATCAATGACAAACGCTTCGCTTTGATTAGAGACGATGTAACAGTTTTCTGCAAAGTCATTAAAAATCGCTTTAACCATAATCTTTCACCGCTTCATAACCACCGTAAAGTCCCGCTTGATTGCCTAAGCTCGCCGTCTGAAAGCTGACTGGAATTTGAATCCCACGATTTAAGGCTTGATAGTTCTCTTCAATGCGTTCGATTAAAAACGATCCAGCCTCAGAAACGCCTCCACCGATTAACACCGTATCTGGGTTGAGCACAAGCGCAATCATCCGCGTTGCTTTCGCAATCGCCAAAGCAGCCTTATCAACGACATGTAACGCTAACTTATCACCCGTTTTCGCGGCATCAAAAATTTGTTTGGCGCTATAAACCGTTTCAATACTCGTATTAAATCGCTTATTATCAATATACATCGTTGCTAAACGTTTAATCCCTGTCGCACTCGCAACGGTCTCGAAACAACTCGTTTCACCACAACCACAGACAAAGTCAAACATACCTATATCTAAATGTCCTATTTCAGCAGCTAAGCCATTATGACCACGCCATAGCTTACCATTTAAAACGATGCCACCACCAATACCAGTCCCTAGCGTGAAAAGAACCATCGCATCAGAATCAATAGAACTGCTGCGGTACTCACCAAGTGCTGCAAGGTTGGCATCGTTTTCAACCGCGATCACAACCTTTTCACCTAAAAGTCTCGTTAAAGCCGCTTTAACATCGACCATTTCCCAGTTTAAATTCGGTGCTTTAATAACAATACCCTCATTAACTGTTCCAGGAAAACCTAGACCAACACCAAAAAGCTGCGAAACATCTTCGCAATCATTTTTAATTTCCGTCGCAATGGCTTCTAAAATCGCTTCAGAACCGATTGCAACATCCGTTGGAACTGACCAAGCTTTGAGCAACTTCTTCTTACTATCAAACACACCGTATTTAATAGAGGTTCCACCCACATCGACCGAATAAATTCGCTTCCGCATAAGATTTAACCAAAAAAAACTTCGAGACGAAGTTTTTTATTTCTTTTCCTTATGCATGGTTTGTTTACCGCAATTTTTGCAAAACTTTTTAACTTCCATACGGTCAGGATGGGTTTTCTTATTTTTAGCGTATCTGTAGTTTTCATGGTTACACTCAGTACATCTCAATACAAACTCGACTCTCATCGCAATTCCTCCTCATAAAATACTACATTATAATACACGGTAATGACAAAAAAATCAAGTGCCTCATACGCAAAATTCATGTTTTATTGTATAATGAAAGCGGTGATAAAAATGATAACAAGAACAAATACAAGAAAAGTCATGGTAAAAGACTTGCAAATAGGGAACCAAAACAAAATAGTGCTTCAAACGATGACGATGCAAAAAACCGAAAACATCGAAAAAGTCATCGAAGAAATAAATACTTATGCAACCCACGGGGCAGAGCTCGTACGCCTCGCTATTTTAGATGAAAAAGATGCAGAAGCAATTAAAATACTTAAAGAACGCACAAGCGTCTTGCTCGTCGCAGACATCCACTTCGACTACCGTCTCGCCTTAAAAGCAATTGAAAACGGCATTGATAAAATAAGGATCAATCCCGGAAACATCGGTAAAAAAGCTTATGTAAAGCTTGTGGTTGATGCCTGTAAGCAAAAAAACATTCCCATCAGGATCGGTGTCAATGCTGGTAGTTTAGATAAAGACCTACTCGCATTACACGGTAAAACTGCAGAGGCAATGGTCTTAAGCGCCAAACGCCATGTAGAGATTTTAGAAGAGCTTGACTTTTATGACATCGTGATCAGTTTAAAAGCAAGCGAGGTCCAACTCGCCATCGATGCGTACCGTCTCGCTTCAGAAACCTTTGATTACCCATTACATATCGGTATCACCGAAGCTGGACCTCTCAGACAAGGCACGAT
>SKGE01000033.1 GCA_007117625.1 Candidatus Izemoplasma sp.
CTTCTATAATATGACGTTTGAAGGCGAAGAAAACGACGAAGAAATCTCATTTACCATCAACTATACCATTCGTGGCGCACGCATTGATGGAGTCAAAACGACAGAAGTAATCGTCGAAGCCGATTTTTTAGAGCTCACGGGTATGGATGAGGATACTAGTTTTAAGATTCACTACATTATTGAAGAGTTAGACAGTTCAATGAATTTATACATCAATAATGAAACCTATGACTTAATTTTAGACGAGATGCATGCTGAAGACCGTGAAATGTTTGAAAATGCGTTAGATGCATTTTTACTCAATGAAACATGGGTACGTTTCACCTTTGAAGACGATATGCAAAATATCATTGAAATCCAAATCTTAGAAGATATGCTGAAAGATTATGACTATGAAGACATGTTAGAACCTTTATTTGGCACCAGTGATTTTGACAGTGTTTACGATGAAATGGAAGCTGCCTATGATGAAATCTACGAAAAAATCATGAAGTATACTGAGTTTTCATATCTCGATGAGTTTGAGCATGGAGATGTCACCGTTGAACAAACAAGTGATAATATGATTTTAACCACGATTGAAATGCAAGGTGCTATGTTAGCTGAACTGTTCGAATCCATGATAAAGGACATGTTTGAACAACTTGCAGAATATGACGAGCTATATGAAAATCCAGATGAAATCTTAGAAGATCCGAATTATATAGAATTTAAAGAAGAGCTAATGACCTTTAAGCCTGCTTTAATGGAAGTGCTTTATGACCCAGTGAACTATTCACACATGCGCATAAACATTGATGCAACAGATACGATGAACGATTTCTTTGATGAAATGGATGATATTCGCCCAATGACAGAGTTCAGCTTAACTGTTGAAATTAATGATACGGCGACAATTACACTACCAACAACATTTGGTGACGCCAATCAAGCTGCAGAAGAAGCAGGGAAACTAGCGCTCATTGAAGAGGTCCGTTGGCTGATGGATGATGCACAACGCTTTAAAGGTGAAGGAACGCATCGCTTAGATGAAATTACGAGTTACAGTTTTGCGATTTTCGACCAAGAACTCTCAACCATTACTGTTTCTCAAGACACAGTCACAGGAACATTCTATTATGTTGATGGTATTTCGGTTTTCAATGGAGCCATTCAGTATAGTGATTTTATCGATGCCTACGATAACTTCCAAGACCAACCAAATCGCGTTGATCTCTTAACAATGATTAACTTAGTTGACGATGACACCTTCAGTTTAACACGTTTTATTGCCGCGGCAATGATCGAAGAGTTAGAACAAGAGATACGTCGACAAGCACGTTTCACACTTGAAGAACAAGCGTATGAAATAGAAGATGCGGCATGGGCTTTCTGTGGTACAATCACAGCGGCGAATGAAGACTATTGTGACTATGTCGATTGGGATCATGGTGCCCGTAAAATGATGACATATGATCAACTCTCACCGTATTTAAGTAGTGAGTTTGCAGATTTAGAATTCGCTGTTTTAAGAAATCACTTTGGAGATTTTAATATCATTATTGTCACAAAAGATTATTATGTAAGTACAAGTGGTTGGGGTGTTTGGGTCAACACAAATTATGGATATGACTTTGATGACCTCTATGATATGGCTAACTGGGCAAATATCAAAAATCCTGAATAAATAAAGGGCTCTTCGGAGCCTTTTTTCATGCAGCTTGTGCGATAAAACATGCGATTTATAGATTAAATTCGCTTTGGCATTGCAACAATACCCGATGATGGTTATAATGAGATTATGCATTTTTAATGCGCTGATTTTATAGGAGGCAATAGAATGAAAAAAGCACTGTTACTAATACTATTTTTAAGCACTGCAATTGGTGTTGCTGGATGTCGTAGAGATCAAGAAGATACACCGGATCCAATTCCAACAATCTCAAACCCAAGCAACATTTTTATGGAGCTTGACGGCATCGAAATCACCAATGAAATGCTCTATAAACATATGAAAGCAAGTGAAGGTATCACCCACTTAATCAACTATGTGGATTTTATTATTCTAAGCGATATAATAGATAACTTTGATTCTGAACGGTTAGAAAATGAACGTTTAAGAATGAAATATGGCACCACCGATCAAGAGACAATCGACCGAATTCGCGCCGATGAAGAACAATATGCAGAGGTTGAGAAAAACTATTACCACAACATGATTTTTGCTGGGTTCAACCCAGAAAATCAAGCTGAAGTAGAGCGCTTTGTAGCACTAACGTTAGCGCAGCGAGATATTACCATTGATCGCTCGATTGAAAACTATGACCCAGAACATTTACACAGTTTAGCGCGCAATCGTTATCAATCAACCAAACAGGGAGATGTCACCGCCATCGAACTGATCTTTAGAAGCAATCAAGAGTTCACCGCCATCATGCATAAATTCAATCTCGTTCCTGACTATCAAAATGGTATTGGAGAATACTTCGGGGAAACCCCAATTGAAAACTTGCGTCGCGCAGACTTTAGTTCAAATAACACGCGCTTACTCGATGAAACAGAAGTATTTGAAGCTTTTGTAGAAATTTATAACTATTTATTCCCATATCGCGATGCCATCGATGCATCGATGACGCTCGATCATTTAGAAGCGTTTGCATCTGATGAATTTAGATTTAATTATGACGCGATGACGAACCAACCAGCACTCGAAAGAGTCGCAAATATTTTATTTAATGAACTTGATATTGAAGACAATCGCTATACCATCGAATCAAGACGCTACCACTTAAGCGCGCCCCATTTAGAAGGGTATCGAGCGATGTATTTCTTATTAGATCAAGACGAAGTCACGCCGTTTGATGAACTACCAAGCGATGAACAAGATAGCTATAAACGCGATTACGTAGAAAGTACCATCAACCAACAAACTCAAATCCGTGCGATGGTTGAACAACGCACCGAAGCTAACTTTGTCATCCATGACCGCATTTTACACTTTACCTATGAAGAAATGATTAGACAAGTCTTTCCAGACTTAATTGGAGAACACGCCAAATACGAACGTGCAGACGAAGGCATCATCGCTACGATTGGCGATGAAACTGTCACAACAGATGATTTCTTTGCTTACATGCTAAGACGTATCGGGGCTGTTAATGTCGTAGAACTTTACAAAGAACTGTGGCTTCTAGAGAGTGATTATTTTGTAGAGGTTTATGGGGAAGAGCGCAATCTTAATGAAAGTGATCATCCATCAATCCAAGAGTACCGTAATATTATCCGTGATTTTAAAGAACAAGCCGCAGCCGATATGTCATTCGAACAAGCCTTACAAATGATCGGCTTTGCAGATGAAGATGCCGTGTTAAGATTTCTAGTCGTCGGCGAGTTGTTAAACTATTTGGTAGTTCCAAACTTAGACTTTGACCGTGCCTTAGAACATGTTCAAAAAATTTATGACAACTACATTAATCTTAACGTTGAACACATCCTAATCTATCTCGATATGGATGGAGATTTATCACCCGATGACTTTAAAACATTCCTAGAAGATTTAGAAGCACAAGGTGGCATTCCGTGGGCAACTTACTTAGACCACGTCGCTAGTTTAGAAAGCTTAATTGCAACAAGACTCAATCAAGGGTATACGATGCAAGAAGTAGTGACCGAGTATCGTAACGCTTCACGCGATGAAAGTTCAAACCCATGGGCCGTATTTAAAAATTACGGATTTAAACTGCGCTATGAAGATTTATCACCAGGTAACAACGTCATCAACGCAACCACTGTCCAACGTTTTGTCACACCGTTTAGAGACCGTCTTTACGAACTCTATGCACTTTACAAAACCGAAGCCTATGAAGATGCTGAAAGCATCCTTGATCCAAGTGGAGTATTTGCGACTGATTTCGGATTGCACTTTGTTCGCGTATCAAAAGGCAATGAAGCTGCTTTTCTTCCACCAAGTGCTGCATTTGAAGACCCAGAAGGTGATTATGATGAACGTTGGTTAAACAAACATGACGTTCCAACCGAAGCGCAACTTAGACTTTGGGCAGAACACGCCTTTAAGCGATCTTTTACCATCGAAGGTTCAGACATTGAGATCGATGAAGATTTAGACGAAGTATTAAGAATTTACTTTGATCAATTTTTAGGAAGACACTTCCCGTTACCACAAGAAGAGTTTGATCCATTTGGGAACACTATAATGATCAACCGTTTTATCGAAAACGATGTAACCTTTAGTATCGAGAATGACCATTTAAAAAGCATGATGCATGCCTTACTCGATCTCTATGAAAGTATTATGTATGACTAAAAACACACTTCGGTGTGTTTTTTTAATATAATCTATTGACCAAACAATAAAAACGCTCAACAAATTACTGGAGCAAAAATCGTGGTTTTAGTTTAAGTTTTCGCCCTTATTGCAATAAAGCAAAAGCATTGTAAAAAGGGTTGATTGAAAAATATTGCGCAAAACCCTAATAAGCATATAATGAAAGTATAAAACTATGTTACCAGGAGGTAATGCAAATGAAGCGCATGTTTAGTCTTTTAATCCTATTTTTAGCAACGTTTGTCTTTGCAGCATGCGATTTTATTCAAACGGTTGACATTGACCCTGACTTAGAAGTTGAATCTATCATCTTTCATGAAGGCCAGTTAGAACCGAATTATGAGGCTGGAACTTTCACAGTTACCGGACTTCAAATCACCGTAATATTTACCGATGGCACCGAACAAAATATTAATATTACTAACGCGATGGTTTCTGGATTAAACGCCTTAGAAAACCCAGGAACGCACACAATAACCGTGACCTATGAAGGTAACACAACAAGCTTTGATGTGGTTATTGTAGAACCTGACACACAACCACCAGTGCTCACAAGTATCCATGTTGCAAGTGATCAGCTTGCTGCTAATTACGAGATTGGTAGTTTTGATGTCACTGCTTTAAACTTAACACTTGTTTATGATGATGACTCAGAAGAAACAATTCCAATTACAACTGCAATGGCAAGTGGCTTAGCTGCACTTACAAACCCAGGCACCCACACGATAACCATTACCTACAACAACTTGCAAACTACCTTTGATGTTGTCATCGTAGAACCAGACCCTACGAAAACTTTGACATCAATCAGTGTTAGCCCAACTCAATTATCATCAAGCTATGAGGTTGGTGCGTTTGATGTGACAACTTTAGTGCTTACGCTGATTTATAGTGACCAAACAGAAGAAACGATTCCAATTACAACCGCTATGGCAAGTGGCTTAGCTGCACTTGCAAATCCAGGCACCCACACGATAACCATCACCTACAACAACTTGCAAACCACCTTTGATGTCGTTATCGTAGAAACAGAACCTGAGAAAACTTTGACATCAATCAGTGTGAACCCAACTCAATTAGCATCAAGCTATGAGGTTGGTGAGTTTGATGTGACAACTTTACTGCTTACGCTGATTTATAGTGATGAATCAGAAGAAACAATTACAATTATAACAGGCATGGCAAGTGGCTTAGCTGCACTTGCAAACCCAGGCACCCACACGATAACCATTACCTATAAAAACTTACAGACAACCTTTGATGTTGTCGTTGTCGAACCACAAACCCCGCCATCAGAAAAAGAAGCAGCTGCAGATGAAATGATTGATAACTGGGCAGGAACTGCTACGATTGTTAACGAACGTATCAATACGATGATGAATGCAGATGCATTAACCATAACCTTAGAAAATATCACAATCATTAATGATGATGGATTTATGGAAACCATGCACCATACTGTAGAAATCACGTTCCTTTATGAAGATGGTGATGTTTATCTATGGATTGTTGAAACCATTGATCTCGGGTTTGACACCGTACATTTCGAACAACTATTTGTGTTAAAGCACGATTCCATTGATGTCTATGTAAACCTAGAATACTTACTACCGATGATTGAAGCCGAAATGGAAGAAGAAGGGTTCAATCTATTAGAACTGTTTGATGTTGAGTTTGATTGGTTTAAACTGACCATCGATGATACGATGCAAAGTATTATTGAACTCGATTTATTAGAAACCTTGTTCGAACTTTATGAACTTGATATTTATCTAGAAAATGCGCTTTCTGATATGGGCATTGACCCTGAAGAACTCGACCTTTATCTTGAAGAACTCGAAGTTCTAATTACGAGTGCCTTAGATGCGTATTTACCACATTTAGAAACATTAACAACCTTGCTAGATGAAGAAATGCTTTTATCTATGGATAAAACAGAAGACTTCTTAGTCGTCTTGGCCATGGACATGAACCTCGAGATTTTTGCAGGGTTGATCGCCGAATTATTGATGGAAACCTATGATTTCATCATTGAACATGAGCTTGAAGATCCCGAATACATGGCATTACCACCAAATGAAGCTCAAATACTAGAACTTATAGAGATACTACCTATGCTTGAAATGGAATGGATTTTTGATCCGCTTAATGAAGATATCATGTCAATGTACATCGACCTTTCACCGTTTTACAACATGGTTATGGATATGGAAGGCCATACCTTGATTTTTGAAGAGGTTTCATTCAAAGTCACGTTTGAACGTACTGCGAATATTGAACTTCCAACTGAGTATAACGATGTTCACCGTATCATTACCGAATTTAGCAAACTAATGATTTTAGCAGATGTTTTTGATCCAATAGACTTTGTACTTGAATTAGGCGAAGGCGTTCATACATTACGCGAGGTTGGATTCTATGTCATGGCACCAATTTATGATTTAGACTTATCAACCTATACCATCACTGAAGATGACGTAATCATCGAAATTTATTACATCGACGGGCGTGCGGTTTTCTCAGAAGCTGTATCGTTTGAAGCATTATCAGATATCATCGATGAAGACATGGATGGGCCGAACTTCACTCGTGAAGAATTTGAGACACTACTCGAACTATTCGATGAAGAAAATTACCATCTGACACGCTTCATTGTCCTACTCATTGCAGAAATTATTTATAACCCTCCATTTGATGGCGGTAACGGCTATGAAGAAACCTTAGAACAGCAATTTGTTCACTATGCTTTAGAAGTCGTTTATGCCGCAGAAGTATATTGTAACTCACTAGACTTTGAATCGCCTGAATATGCTAATTACTGTGTTTCGGATGGTTTTGACGGTGCTGCTTATTATTTAACTGAAGATGAATTATTACCGCATCTATGGATACCACTTCCACCTGAATATAATTACGCCATATGGCGAAATGAAATGTTCGAATGGGAACTCATTGTTTATAGTGATGACTTTGAATATTATGGACCTGGTTGGAGCATCAATGAATGGACAATTTCACCAAGATCTGGTGCGACACTAGAAGATTTGATAGAATTTCTTGATTGGGAAAATAGATCGCGTCCAACCGAGTAATAAAACCGCTTTATTAAAGGCACATCTTGATGTGCCTTTTTCTTTGAAAAAATACGTTGACAACGCTTACATTTAAAGACTATAATGGATGTAGAAAGCGTTACAGAGGTGCGTTTTATTGGTATTTTATAAGGGCTTAAGAAGAGAGGCCTTCGACCTTATAAAAGAAGGAGTAAGACGCCGAAGGTTTTTATGGCCTTTCATAAAAACTTGGTGGTTGCAGGCACACTTCAACCATTGCCATTTTAAAAATGGAGAGCTGTTTATTTTAAACAGCTCTTTTATATTTATAATAGTGAGGTGCAAAAAAATGATTAAAACCATGCAAGTCGGAGATCAACGTTCGTACCAACGCATTATTACTAAAGAAGATGTTATCAAGTTTGGAGAAGTTACTGGAGATATGAACCCAGCACACTATGATGAAGCATATACACGGACCACGATGTTTAAAAAACCAATCGTTCACGGTATGCTCGTTGGTTCGTTGTTTTCCAAAATATTTGGAATGGAGTATCCAGGGGTTGGAACGATTTACTGTAGTCAAAGCTTGACATTCTTAAAGCCGATTTATCCAGATACTAAGCTAACCGTTAAAGTTACTATAAAAAGTATCAATGAAGAAAAAAATCGTGTCATTTTTACCACAGAAATATTCAATCATAGCGGCGACCTTGCCTTAACCGGTGAAGCAATGTTAATGCCGAGAAAGGATGTTTGAAATGAAAAAGCAATTAGATAAAAAGACCTTTCTTAGCGCTTTGAAAGATGGACAATCGATTATGGTAGGTGGCTTTATGGCAGTAGGAACGCCAGAAGTATTCATCGATTGGATCGTCGAAAGCAACGTTCAAAATTTAACGATTATTTGTAATGATGCTGGATTTGAAGACAAAGGTGTTGGTAAGCTTATTGCCAACCATCAAGTAAAAAAATTGATTGCATCTCATATTGGTTTAAACCCAGAAGCCGGCAAACGCATGGGTGAAGGAACACTAACCGTAGAACTTGTTCCTCAAGGGACGCTTGTTGAACAAATCCGTGCTCATGGTGCTGGGCTTGGTGGCATATTGACCCCAACTGGTATTGGAACGATTGTCGAAGAAAACAAACAGAAAATTATTATCGATCAAAAAGCGTATTTACTTGAAGTTGCGCTCGGTGCTGATCTGGCTTTAATCCAAGCAAAAACAAGTGATATATACGGCAATCTTGTTTACGATAAAACGGCGCGGAATTTCAATCCGATGATGGCTTCTGCTGCAGAAACAGTGTTTGCCTATGTTGATGCTGTGATAGACCATTTAGATCCAGAAACGATTGTAACACCTCATGTTTTCATTGATGGTGTTGTTGCTAAGGAGGATACCAATGAATCCTAAAGCGATTATTGCAGCACGCGTTGCAAAAGAGTTACACGACGGTGATTTAGTCAATTTAGGGATTGGTCTTCCGACCCTTGTCGCAAACTATATTCCAAACGCAATCAATGTCTTTTTACAAAGTGAAAACGGCCTTATCGGACTCGGACCTAGTCCTAGTGAAGATGAGATTGATCCTAACTTAACGAACGCCGGTGCGCAGTATGTAACGCTCAAACAAGGTGGCATGTTTTTTGATTCTGCGGTATCGTTTGGTATTATTCGTGGTGGCCATGTGGATGTCACGGTATTAGGTGCTTTAGAGGTTGATCAAGAAGGCTCACTTGCGAGTTGGATCATCCCAGGCAAACTTGTTCCAGGCATGGGAGGCGCGATGGATTTAGTCGTTGGCGCTAAAAAAGTCATCATCGCAACAACCCATACCAATAAAGGCAAACCCAAAATTAAAAAACAATGCTCACTTCCATTAACTGCCTACAAAGAAGTCGATATGATTGTGACCGAAATGGCAGTCATCGAAGTAAGGTTTGATGGTCTGCATCTCATCGAACGTCATCCAGCAGTAAGCATTGAGACAATTATCGAACATACAGATGCAGAGCTGATTATAAACGACGTAAAACTCATGGAGGTAAACGAATGAAAGTCATACATAAAGTACGCTTATCACAAGCGGATGCACACTATGGAGGAAATCTTGTTGATGGTGCCAAAGCCTTAGCTTATTTTGGTGATGTTGCAACGGAACTACTCATCAGAAACGACGGTGACGAGGGGTTGTTTCGTGCCTACGACAGTGTCGATTTTTTAGCCCCTATGTACGCGGGAGATATTATCGAAATTGAAGGTGAAATAACTCACATCGGTAACACTTCCCGTAAAATGACATTTGCCTGTCGTAAAGTTGCTATAGCAAGACCAGACATTAACGAAAGTGCGGCAGAGTATCTCAAAACACCGATTGTAACCACCCAAGCAACAGGCACCTGCATCGTGCCAAAAGACAAACAGAGGTTCAGTCATGGATAAACTGATTATAACGTGTGCGATTAGTGGTGCTGAGGTTATGAAAGAACATAACCCTTACGTCCCTTATACGATAGAAGAAATGGTTCGAGAAGCGACACTTGCCTATCAAGCCGGTGCCTCAATCATCCATCTACATGCACGCTATGACGATGGAACCCCAACCCAAGATAAAGACCGCTATGAAGCGATTATCAAAGCGATTCGTCAAGCCTGTCCAGACGTGATTATTCAACCATCGACTGGAGGTGCGGTAGGCATGAGTAAAGAAGAGCGGATGCAAGTAACAGAGCTCCCGCTTGAGATGGCGACCCTTGATTGTGGTACGCTTAACTTTGGCGGCGATGAAATCTTTGTTAACACAGAAAATGATATTAAATACTTTGCCCGCGTCATGCATGAAAAAAACATCTACCCAGAACTTGAATGCTTTGAAAAAGGACACATTGATATGGTCTTAAGACTACATAAGAAAGGCTTCATCCACGCTCCACTTCACTTTAGTTTTGTTCTCGGTGTCAACGGTGGCATGACCGGTGAACCACGTGATTTTCACTTTTTAAGAGAAAGCATCCCAAGCGATGCCACCTATAGCGTTGCAGGGATTGGAAGGTTTGAGTTTCCACTTGCAAAACTATCCATTCAAAACGGTGGACATGTTCGCGTTGGATTAGAAGATAACATCTACATTGATAAAGGGGTTTTAGCTCAAGGAAACAAAGCCTTAGTCGAAAAGGTTGTTGAACTTGCTCGACAAGAAAACCGCTCGATTGCAACCCCGAATGAAGCTAGAAAAATACTTAGAATGGAGACCTTTAACGATGAAAACACCCTGTAAATACGGAACCCACCGTGTGGTTAAACCACAAGGCGTACTTCCTCAAGCCGCAGATACTATAGACAATACGATGGAACTTTATCCTAATGAGATTAAAATCGAAGTCGACACGTTAAACATCGATTCAGCATCGTTTCATCAAATTAAACACGCGTGTCACAATGACGTAGAGAAAATGAAAACGATGATTTTAGAGATTGTTAATACCCGTGGTAAAATGCAAAACCCGGTCACAAAAAGTGGTGGTATGTTAATCGGAACCGTTTCTGAAATTGGCGGGGCATTTCACAACCAAAAATTAACGGTTGGCACAAAAATTGCGACGCTTGTTTCACTTTCATTAACCCCTTTAAAGATTGAAGAAATACTCGACATTAACATCAATAACGATCAAGTTAGAATTAAAGGACAAGCCGTTTTATTTGATTCAGGTATTTATGCAGAACTTCCAAAAGATATGGATGCGCATTTAGCACTCGCAGCTTTAGATGTTGCTGGTGCACCAGCACAAGTCAAAAAGCTTGCCAAACAAGGTGACACAGTTCTCATCGTTGGAGCGGCAGGAAAAAGTGGCTTGCTCTGTGCCATGCAAGCTCACCAAAGCGTCGGAAAAGATGGAAAAGTGATTGGACTTGTCAATGAAGCTTGGCAAGCTGAACTGCTTGAAAAAATGTCTTTATGCGACACCGTTTTACTCGCGGATGCAACGAATGCAGTCGCTGTTTATGAAGCCGTTCAATCAGTCTCAAGCGAACTTGCTGATGTAAGCATAAACGTTGTTAATGTTGAAAATACAGAAATGGGAACCATCCTCGCCACCAAAGATGATGGTATTGTCTACTTTTTCTCTATGGCAACCTCATTCACTAAAGCCGCTTTAGGCGCAGAAGGTGTCGGCAAAGATGTCACGATGATTATCGGTAATGGTTACACTAAAGCCCATGCGGAAATAACGCTAGACATCGTTCGAAAAAACCCGAAACTAAAAGCACTGTTTGAAGAAAAATACGTTTAAACAAGGAGTGATTCGATGAAACTTTCATTAAACGATAGATATCTACAACGCAAAAATAAATACTTTCCAAACGTTAGCGAAACCGATTGGAATGACTGGAAATGGCAAACACGTAACCGCGTACGCGATGTCGAAACACTCAAACAATACATCGAGCTTACCGAACGCGAAGAAACGATTATTAACGATGTACTCGGTCGTTTTAGAATGGCCATCACTCCTTATTACTTAACCTTGATTGATCCCACCGATCCGGAATGTCCGATGCGACTTCAAGCAATCCCTTTAGGAAACGAACTCGAAGTCGGTAAACACGATCTATTAGACCCACTTGCTGAAGACCATGACTCGCCCGTTCCAGGGTTGACGCACCGCTATCCAGATCGGGTTTTGTTTTTAATCACTGACATGTGTAGTATGTACTGTAGACATTGTACTAGAAGACGCTTCGCAGGCATGCGTGATGCCGAGACCAGCTTAGACCAAATCAATCAAGGCATCACCTACATTAAAAATAACCCAGAAATTCGAGATGTTCTTTTAAGTGGTGGCGACGCTTTCTTAGTCAGTGATGAACGCATCGAATATATCTTAGAAAAACTTCGAGAAATTGATCACGTTGAAGTCATCCGTTTCGGTTCACGAACACCAGTTGTAATGCCACAACGCATTACCGATAAACTCGTCAATATCTTAAAGAAACATCAACCAGTATGGGTCAACACCCACTTCAACCATCCCGATGAGATTACCATCGAAAGCAAAGCAGCCTTAGACCGTCTTGCAAACGCTGGAATTCCACTTGGAAATCAAAGTGTTCTATTAAGAGGTGTTAACGATTGTGTCCATATTATGCGTCGGCTCGTCACCACCCTTGTCGCTGTTAGAGTCCGTCCATACTACATTTATCAGTGTGATTTATCGATGGGAATCGAACACTTTAGAACGCCAGTCAGTAAAGGTATAGAAATCATCGAAGGTCTTCGCGGACACATCAGCGGTTTTGCGGTCCCAACCTATGTTGTCGATGCACCCGGTGGTGGCGGAAAAATCCCGGTCATGCCAAACTACATCATTTCATCTGCCCCAGGAAAAATGGTATTGAGAAACTACGAAGGTGTGATTACGACCTATAGTGAACCAACCCACTATGTCTCAGAATGTACATGTTCCGATTGCCAAAGCACAAAAACCGATGGCGTCAGCGGCTTATTACACGGTGAGCGCATTGCCTTAGAACCGAGCGTATTAGCCCGTAACGAGCGTATTAAACGTGAAAATTAATCTTCAAAATTACGATGTCATCGGGATCATTGGTCTAGCTAAAAATACTGGAAAAACAACCACACTCAACGCCCTCATAAAAGATTTACCCGCAGACCAAACCGCGATTACAAGTATCGGACTCGATGGAGAAACCATCGATCAGTTAACCTATTTGCCCAAACCTAAAATATACGCCAAAAAAGGCATTATCATCGCGACCACAACAGAATGTTTAAAACAATCGTATCTCGACTATGAAACGATAGAATCAACAAACATTAAAACCGCTATTGGTCGCGTGATTATCGTAAAAATCATCTCAGAAGGCTACATCGTCGTTGCCGGACCAACGACGAATAGCGCTTTAAAAACAATTATAAAAAAGCTCAAAAAGTATGCTAAAAAAATCCTTATTGATGGCGCTTTTAATCGCTTGACATTCGCTAACATCGACTGTATTGGGGGGATTATTCTCGCCACAGGTGCTAGCGTGAACGCCTCGATGGAAAAAACCGTTGAATATACCCAATCCATCCTAGCAAGTTTTCACTACCCAAAAGTAAAGTACGATCTACCACTGCAAGCACCCATGATGGTGCAAACCGGAAAAGAAACCTTTTTTGTCAAGAAAAAAACCAGCCAAGCGCTCCATCAACTAAATTTCAAAGAACCACTACAAAGACTTTACATCAAAGGTGCCATTACGCCTAGTTTAATTGACGGATTTATCAAACACGACATTCGAAACTTCACCCTTATTTTAGAGGATGCCACGAAACTTTTAATTCCTCCTAAATACTATAAACACCTAAAAACTTTAAATATTGAAATCGTCGTTAGACAAGCCATTAACCTTATAGCAGTAACCATCAATCCAACCAGTCCAAAAGGCATAAACTATCCGAAAAAAGACTTTTTAGAAGCCATACAAGCTATCTCAACCGTACCAGTATATAATGTTAAAGAAAGTGAGGAAGCCGATGAAACTCATCCTTGATTACAACATCGTTGAAGCCTGTCGTAAAGACGCCGAAATAATCGCGAGTCAAATTCAAACGATGATCGACCAACACAGCACTGTCGCGGTCGAAAGAACCATCCTTAGAATGTTAGGGATCGATGGCGTTAACGAGTTTGACATTCCTTATGTCAATGTCGTTGTCGACCATATCAAATCAACCGCAGACATTCGCAAAGGGGTTGCTTACTATCTTGCAAAGGTTATAGAAAAAGAAAACCTCACCCCTCAAGCCATCGCAGAGGCTATCTCTAAAAAAACCATAAATCTAGCTGATTATGATTCACCTGAAAAGCCTAATATAGAACTCTTAACGCCACATTTAGAAACTACAGAAGCACAAATACGCGCCCAAAAAGCAACGCGTAAGCAATGGCAAAAAGAAACACAGTTCCCAGAAAAATATGTCATCGTCGCAACTGGAAATATCTATGAAGATATCGAACAGGCTATTTCAGCCGCTAAAAAAGGCGCTGATATTATTGCAGTGATTCGTACAACTGGACAATCGCTGCTTGATTACGTCCCCCATGGGGCGACCACTGAAGGCTTTGGAGGGACCTATGCGACCCAAGAAAACTTTAGACTGATGCGCAAAGCACTTGATGAAGTATCCAAAACCGAAAATCGATACATTAAGCTCGTCAACTATGCTAGCGGTTTATGCATGCCAGAAATCGCTGCCATGGGCGCGATAGAACGTCTAGATATGATGTTAAACGACTCACTATATGGCATCATTTTCCGCGATATCAACATGAAAAGAACTTTTGTTGACCAATATTTTTCACGCGTCATTTCAGCCTACGCCGAGATCACGATTAACACCGGAGAAGATAACTATCTCACCACGTCAGATGCTTTTGATCATGCCCACACCGTCATTGCTTCACAGTTTATCAACGAACAATTTGCTAAAAAAGCATCCATGCCAGAAACACTCATGGGGCTTGGACATGCTTATGAGATTGATCCAAACCTTGAAAACAGCTTTAGTTATGAAATCGCACAAGCACAACTTTCAAGACAACTCTTTCCAAACGCTCCACTCAAGTACATGCCACCGACAAAACACATGACAGGGGATATCTTTCAAGGTACCATGCAAAATACATTGTTTAATATCGCCTCAGTCATAACCCAGCAAAACATCCATTTACTCGGCATGTTAACTGAAGCGATTCACACGCCATTTATGAGCGATCGCGCCATCGCCTTAAACAATGCCAATTATATGTATAAAGCATTCAAAGACTTCGCCGCTACGATTGATATTAAAGAAGGAAGTCTTATTGATCAGCGCGCAAAAACCGTCTTAAATGAGGCCAAGCAATTACTCGATACGATTCGCGAAGAAGGTCTATTTAAAACATTAGAAAAGGGGACCTTTGCAGGTGTATCTCGCAAAGAAACTCAAGGAAAAGGATTAGATGGTGTCTTTAAAAAAGCAAACGTGTATCAAAACCCAGTTATCGATCGTATGCTTGCATCCTTAAAGGAGGGAACATCATGAGCCGGTTCATTCGCCCATACGGAGATACGATGAACGATGGTAAAGTTCAGTTATCCTTCACTCTCCCAGTTGAAAATAATGCCCACGGTGAAGCCTGCGCAAAAGCCTATGCTGAAACGCTGAAAATTCACGATGTCGCTGTCGTACACGCTGAAACCTTAAGCGAAGAATACACCTTCTTTGTTGTTTATGGGACAGCTAGTGAACAACTTGATCCATCAACCATCAAAGCTACCGAAGTCGAAAGTGATGTTATGGATAAAGCAGAGATCGAAGCTTTTATCGAAAAAAACTTTAATCGCACCCTAACGTTTATTGGTGCATCCACAGGAACCGATGCGCATACAGTTGGTATTGATGCGATCATGAATATGAAAGGCTATAGTGGTCATTACGGTTTAGAGCGATACAAACATATCAATGCGATAAACTTAGGATCTCAAGTTGATAACGAAGCGCTTTTAGAAGCTGCAATTGAACATCAAGCTGACGTAATTTTAATCAGCCAAACCGTAACTCAAAAAGATGTACATATTCAAAATCTCACAGCTTTTATTGAACTTTTAGAAGCCGAAAACAAGCGTGATGATTTTATTGTCATCATTGGAGGAGCACGCATAAGCCATCACCTCGCTAAAGAACTTGGCTATGATGCGGGCTTCGGACCAAAAAAATTCGCTTTTCATGTCGCGAGTTTTGCCGTACAAGCATTGCTCGAAAAAGAAAAGAATGTGTAAAATATCTACACATTCTTTTTAAACAATTGGGATAATCGTTCACTGTGAATCGCTTCAATGCCAGCATCAATGACAGCTTTTGAAAAATGCGCACCCTCTACCCCTTTTAACTCTTCAACAATACGCTCTTTTGGATAAGAGGGTGTGTAGTTTTTACTGCTCGCCATCGTCGCAATGATTTCTGCTAACCCTAAAATTTGTCCTCCAATCGAAATCTCGTTTTCAGTTAACCCTCGAGGATAACCTGATCCATCGATCCGTTCGTGGTGTTCATAAACAAACGTCGCTACTGAATCGAGTACTGGGGACTGTTGTATGACTTGATAGCCATATTCAACATGTTTCTTCATCGCTTCATAATCGGCGTAACTGTATTTACCTTGTTTTTTCGCAACGTTTTCCTCAACACCTAGTTTACCAATATCATGAACAATGCCTGACCAATAAATTTGCTCTACCGTACTTGGGGCTAGCTTCATTAACTTCGCAATCGCCTCAGCAATCATTGCCACATCGATACTGTGTCTACTTAGATATGGATCAAATAGTTCTAACGTTCTTAATAGACTTAAAATAATATCGTTCCGAATGGTATCCGATTCAGCAGTTAAATGCTCAGACTCATAGTAACTATTAAACAATATTTGTAAAGATTCAAAAAACATTAAATCGTCACGGCTAAACGTCGCCTCAGATTTTTCATCAAAATCAAAACTCATTCCACAGTAAACACCATCACGTAAACGAATCGTTAAATGTAAACTTTCTTTAATTTTTGGGGAAATATTAGCGCAAGAAGCGTACTTGTCGCCTAAATCTTTACGAATGAAACGCTCAGCATCCTGAATTAAAACAGGTTTGTCAAGATCAAGTTTCCACCCTTCAGAACTGAGCTGCAACGCATTTAATTGCTTGACATCATAGCCTTTCGCATCGATAAAGTGGACCCGTTTTCCAATCAACGTCACACTCGCATAATCTGATTTATCATAAAGCGTTAATATCGTCTCAAACATTGCTTTAATTTGGCGACGTATTTTTGAACCTTCAATGTCGCGATAGTCGGTAGAAAACCGCAACAAATTATGCATCGCTTGAACTAAGTTATCCAATCTATTTTGTGTTGAAATCATATAAGATTGGTCACTTAAAATCCGCTTTTGATACGACTTAATCAGTAAAACAATTAACGTCATCATCGATAAGAAAATATTAATATCTAACATCAACGCGTAATGGTCTCGACCAGTATCAAACGGTTGTACAAAAGCGAGCATCAAAATAAAGAAAATAGAAAATATATAGCTCGTGCGATAAGGCGCTTTAAAACCAACATAAACCGCAAAAACACCAAAAATATACTTATGCTCATCAAAGTTAAAGAAAGGAATCCAACCAAAGATAAACAAGATTGAAAACATCAAAAACACACCATAAAGGATTAACTCGTCCTTTTTAAACCGAATCGGCATTGCCTCATCATCATAATGTAGCGCAAAATACAAAGGAACACTAATGATGAACACACTAAAGAAATCACCGAAAAACCAAACATACCAACTATTTTCCACATCAGAAAGCGCTAGTGCTCCAGTGCTCAAATAACTTAAATGTCCTAAAATAGTTGTCATCACAATCAATGCTAAAGTCATTAAGAAAAAGTGTGATATATTCACTAAATCTAAAGATAGTTTAAAAGCCAATTTATCAGCTAACAATAAAACAGCATAAATCGGAATCATACTCGAAGCCACCAGTAACACCGGTTGAAAAAGTAATAGCCCAATACTCAAATCTTCAAAAAAGATATAACTGATCAAATAACCTAAATAGTACCCAACGATCAAGACTGGAAAAATCGGCTTCTTATAATAAAGCACAAACCCAAACGCAAAGCCTAAAGCAGGCCAAATAATGCTCGATTGTAAAGGAGCAATTGCAAACCATCGACCTAACACCACAGATGCCATAATAAAAATACCCGCAAACAAATGTGTTTTAAGGGGATACTTTAATGAAAACTTCATGACATCACCTACACTTTCACAATTATTATAGCACATGCCAAAGACTATCAAAAAACTTACGTGCAAAAAAAACTACTTATGGTATAATACATAAGGTTAACAAGAAACGGAGGAAACTACTATGGATTTTATCTTAGAAAACTTACTAGAATGGATTGGATATCTAGCATCATTTATCATCTTAATTTCTCTCATCATGCGTTCTATCAAACGCTTGAGACTAATTAATTTATTTGGTTCCATTCTATTTACGATTTACGGATACTTCATTGGTTCATACCCAGTTATGGTCATGAATGCAGGAATCGTCGTAATAAACTTATACTATTTAAGACAAATGGTAAAAACCGAAGACTATTTTAAAGTCATCGCGGTTGAAAAAGAAGACGAGTACTTAAAAGCCTTCATCGCGTTTTACCGGAAAGGAATCGACATTGCGATGCCATTTTCAGAAAGTGAGCTTTTATCGAGTAGCCATCGCTTCTTTATCCTAAGAAATATGGTTCCAGCAGGTCTTTTCATCGTCAAAGAACACAGCAAAGATACCTTAGAAATAACCCTAGATTATGCCACCCCAGCCTACCAAGACTTTAAAACAGGTGCCCAAGTTTTTAAACGCACCGCGGATGTTTTTAAAACGCAAGGCTATAAAAAATTTATCACCTTCACCACCAGTGAATCTCACCAAAAATATTTATCCCATATGGCATTTACTAAAACCGAAATCGACAAAAAAACAGCCTACATTAAAGAAATCTAAGACGCATCAAAAATGTGTCTTTTTTAATGACGTATTTTCGAAATAAATAACATTGCTATGCTATAATGAAGCTACATTTAGATCCATGAGGTGACCTATGCTAAAACTTGAAGGAATCTCCAAATATTATCGTGGAGAAACCACTGTAACCCAAGCATTAAGAAGAGTTGATGCCGAGTTTAAACTCGGTGAATTTGTTGTGATTACTGGCGAATCCGGAAGTGGTAAAAGTACCTTGCTCAACGTCTTGAGTGGTCTCGATACGTATGAAGAAGGCGAAATGTACATCCATGGTGAAGAAACAGCTCACTATACCCCAGAAGACTGGGAACACTACCGAAGCCAATATATTGGTTTTGTTTTTCAAAGCTATAACATCATTGATTCATATACCGTGTATCAAAATGTTATGTCCGCTTTAATCATTCAAGGTTATGACAGTGCAAAACGTTCAGAACGCGCCAAAGCCTTGATTGAAGAAGTTGGACTATCGGCACAAATGCATCAGCGCTCAAGCACCTTATCAGGTGGACAAAAGCAGCGTGTCTCAATCGCGCGTGCGCTCGCCAAAGATGCACCGGTGATTGTCGCTGATGAACCTACAGGAAATCTAGATAAAGCATCTGGTGACCAAATTATAAAACTTCTCAAAAAGATCAGTCAAGACCGTTTGGTCATTATGGTGACCCATAGTTATGTTAGCGTTAAAAATGTTGCGACCAGACATCTGCGCTTATTTGATGGTGAAGTCGTCGAAGACAAAGCCTTCGGAACGCATGAAAGCGTTGCCTCAACCGATGTTAAACCGATCTATGCAATGCCACTAAAAGATCAGTTAAAACTCGCTTTTCAAAACCTTTTTATGATGCCCAAAAGACTCATCTTAATGACTGCAATCAGCATCGTTATTGTCGCAGCCATCGCACTTGTTTATGGAGCACGAACTGAAACGACGACATCGCGTTCAAGCAGTCCTTCGTTTTATAACTCAAGCATTCATCGCTTGATAGTTACAAAACACGATCAAACCGCGTTTACCAATGACGAGCTCAATCGATTGGGAAACCACAGACGCGTTATCAACCGAATTGATTTTGACCCAGCCTTCGAAGTTTCTATCAATCTAGCAAGTGAGTATCAAGGCTATTTTCAAGGCTACCTAACCAACGATGCCTCAGCCTTACATCAAAGACAACTCACAGCGGGCAGACTCCCTGAAAACGCCAATGAAATTGTCATCTCTACAAGCTATCAACATCAAATTGGAGATACCGTAGAAGCGCTGCTTAGTAAAAGTGAAGGCTTTGGTATCACAATGCCACGAGACGAAAACACTGACGTCTCAACCAACTATGCAAGCCTCGAAGTTGAAATTGTTGGATTTATTGATGATTGGTGGAACACGGCATATCTTCATCCAGATTTTTTCTTGAATCCTCTGGTGCAGTATGAAGCTGTTCGCAATCAAACCGTTATCAATTTTACGTTTGACGCGACCAATCTATATCATGCAGAGGATGTTCGCATCGATATCGATAACGGTCTTGAAAGCGGTGAAATCCGCATCTCTAATCCACTTAAAGGAGAAATATTAGATACCACAACGCTAGAAGAAAATAACTTAATTAACAACCAACATAGCATCACATTATTCAACCATTATCTCGTGGAAAACGAAACTACTGTCACCATCTCAAGCGCTTTTGAAGACAACTATTTTGCGATCCGTATGTCACAAGAAACGCTTGAAAGCCTCATCGAAACGATTCCTTACCAAATTACCTTAACCATCGAAGATGGACACAGCGCAACGGTCATTCAAAATGCCGTGTCTGATGATTTTCATTTTATCCACCCAGGAAGCTATCAAAATCCAATGTTCGCTAACTTTGGTATTATGTTTCAAATCTTTAATATGATTGCTGTAGGCTCACTGCTCATCGTGAT
The DNA here is from genome assembly GCA_007117625.1 of Candidatus Izemoplasma sp. GTDB lineage: Bacteria > Bacillota_I > Bacilli_A > Izemoplasmatales > Izemoplasmataceae > SLQR01. The sequence goes on from SKGE01000033.1 coordinate 20,946, forward strand.
GTATTTTATCACCTACATCACCCTTAAAAACACCATGCAAGCTCGTAAAAAAGACTATATTATCTTCCGCTCTATCGGTGCTAAAAAGACTGATTTATATAAAATGACCATCTATGAACTGATGATTGTCTTTGCGATTGCCTTTGCGATTGTCTTTAGCTTTTTACTTCTCAATCGCTATGTGTTGTTTATCATTACAGACTACATCCGTTTCTATACCTTCACAAATTACCTAACCGTATTTTTATTGCTCATGGCACTCGCGGTTGTGACAGGTTTTAAATTTAACCAAAAAATCTTTAAAGATAGCGTCATTACAGCGCTGAGGGGAGAGTGATCGCGATGATTAAAGTCCAAAACATCAATAAAATTTATAACAAAAACAAACGCAATGCGCTTCACGCTCTCAACAATGTAGAAGTCACTTTTCCTACCAAAGGCCTTGTCGTTTTACTCGGAGAATCTGGAAGCGGTAAAACAACCTTACTCAATGTCATTGGTGGGATGGATAAATTTGACAGCGGAAAACTACATATTGATGAGAAAACCATCGAAGGTTACGACGCAAAAATCCTCGATCAAATTCGTTCCAACCAAATCGGTATGGTGTTTCAAAACTACTATCTACTTCCGCATGAAACTGTCTATGAAAATATCGCAATCACACTACGACTAATCGGCATCACCGAACAAGAAGAAATTGACAAGCGGATTGATTATTTGCTAGACGCTGTTGGACTTCCAAAATACAAAAAACGCCTCGCCAATCAGCTTTCAGGTGGGGAACAACAACGCATCGCAATCGCCCGTGCACTCGCTAAAAATCCGCGTCTCTTACTCGCCGATGAACCGACAGGAAACCTCGACTCAAAAAACACCATCGCAATTATGGAAATCATCAAACAAGTCAGCGCAGAAAAACTTGTGATCATGGTGACACACGAACGCGAACTTGCCGATTTTTATGCCGATAAAATCATTGAGCTAGAAGATGGTAAAATTATTAGAGATGTTGAGAATACTTCCAATGGAAATCTTGATTACACCTCAGGTAGTGATATCTATCTCGGTGATTTAACCCATGAAACGTTGACTTCAGAACATTCAAAAATAGAGTTGTATACCGATAACAAATCTGTAAAACTCAGCCCAAGATTGATTTATTTAAACGGAACAATGTATCTTGATTTACAAGACACCCCAGCTAAAAAGCTCGTCAATGTTAAAGACCGGCCAGACATCAACATCTATAAAGAATCTTTAGGAGAAACCGTAGAAACCAAAATAAAACCTTTTGACTTTGACAAGATAAGCAGCACCACACCCAAAGAAAAAGCCGTTGATCCGATTGATTTTAAAACCGTCTTTAAACAAACAATGACGCGATTCTTGTCCGCAACCAAAGGACAAAAGCTTCTCTTCTTTAGTTTCGCGATTGGCGCGATGATCTTAACCTATGCAATTGCGAGTATCTTTAATGTTATCACCGTTCGAGATGATGACTTCTTAGTCTTGCCAAGAGAAGCGATTAGCATTAACAAAGACAACATGACCCATGACGATCTTGCATCATTACAAAATCATCATGCAATCGATGAAGTGCTCATGTTAAATCACATCGCGATTTTCTATGAAATTCCAAGAATCTTTTCAACCGCATCGAGCACTCAAGAAGTTACCTCAGCAATCATTGATAGTGCACGCCTCAGTGAGGCTGACTTAACCCATGGAGACTTACCATCTACCCCCTATGAAATTGTTATCGATGCTGGTTGGATGCGACGGCACATTATCAATCGCGATCCTTTTCATAGTCTAAACCTCACCCAGCCAGAACAGATGCTTAACTTCAAGTTAATGATGCCAGTCAACGGTGATTTTATCCCATTTGAAGTGGTTGGAATCGTTGATTTAGAAACGCCAGTTATCTACGGACACCACGCTTTAATGGTAGAACTCGCTCAACCATTTCATGTCCTTGAGTTACACGAAGAAAACCTTGAACTTGTCTCAGGCGTCCTACCAAGTGAAACCGGTGAAATTCTCTATGCTGCTGATTATGCTGATCCAGACTTAATCGATAACTTTAGCTCATATGAGGTTACCATTTCAGGGGAAACATACCAAGTTGTCGGGCTTTATCGGCTAAAAACGATCGACAGCTATCACCCAATCACATTAAAGGAAACGGCTGAGCACTTGCTTTTCAAACTCACTGACTTCCCATCACAAGAGCGCTTTATCATCGCAAACGATGTAAGTAGTGCCGAAGAATACCTGCAATCACTAAGCTTTGAAGCCACCCATATCTACAGCACCACACGAAGTGAATACCTCGCTAGACAAATTCAAGAATCACGACCAACACTCGTTTTTGCCGGCTTTATCATCGGTGCGATGGTACTATCATTTTACTTCGTTATCCGTTCTTCAATGATTCATCGTATCTATGAAATCGGTGTATTCAGATCGCTTGGAACGAAAAAACGACACATTCTAAAACGCTTCGTTTACGAAAGTGCGATTATCACAACATTCAGTTCTTTGCTCGGATACATTTTAATGAATTATTTGCTCATCAACACCCAAGCATTTTTTGGCGATGATTTGCGAATTGTCTACATATCGCTTCAAACCATTATCGTTGGACTCATAGTGATATATGGTATTAATATTTTATCAGGCATGATCCCAGTATATGTTTTACTGCGAAAATCGCCTGCACAAATCAATACTCAATACGATGTCTAAAAAAAGGCGACTCAGCTATCTGAGTCGCTTTTTACATCTTCCATCCGTTTTAAATAACGGTCCATATCATACTTTCTTTTTAGCCCTTTATCATTCATATAGCGCAACTTTCCAAAAATCTCACGACTTTGCCATGCGCGGTCATGGCGACCGAACAACCAAGCAACACTCGCATAGCTTACAGGGTCTCGTCCATCGATAAAGTAGCGGTTATTTAACTTCAAAATCATCGCATAAGCGGTTTCGTAATCTTCGCTCCATTCAATAATTTTCTTGCCCCAATACATCCGCATGGTATTATGCATAAATCCTGTTTCAACCATTTCAATCATTGCCGCATTAAAGTAAACATCGTGCGTTTTCGCTGCGATGTAATCTTCCTCTGAGTAAAGATAGGTTCGACGATCATCGCGATGAACCGCCATCGTCTCATAAGCCCAGCCATAAGTCATCGTTTCAAAGCGGTCAAAGCCTTCACAATACGTAACGAAGTTAAACGCAAGCTCCCGCCGTACAAGCAACTGTTCAATCAGCGCTTCCACCGCTTCGGGATAAGTATCTATATAGGTAGAGATCATTTGGTACATATCAATAGGTGAAATCTGTCCAAAATGTAAGTATGGACTCAATTTACTCGTCACATCTTTCCCAGGATCACTACTATCATGATAATCTTTTAAACAACATTCAAGATAATCATCTAAACGCTTGTAAGCCTCAGTTTCGCCACCTTTAAAATACTTAGATGGTAAAACCGAACGATCGATATCAATCTTTTTCAACAAGGCATCAATATCAACGGGTTTAGCTTGACTAGTCCCAACATCAACCTTTGATAGGCTCGCTTCTGCTAAAAACGCATCGACCTGTTGATGCAGTTTTTTTCGTATCGTTCTCGCACTATACTCACATTTTTGACTGGCTTGATCAACCGGAACAATGGTATCACTAAAGACCTGAATCACAGGAACGTTTAACCCATCCGCATACGCTGTAATCTTTTTCTTTACATCGACCATAAAGGGCATGTAAGCATCATCAAGCACCAACAAAGATGCGGCGTTCAAATAATCCTTAAGCACCGCTTCAAATTCACCAACTTCAAGACAAAAGTCAATATTCAACGCTTCACACTGCGACGCCACATCTTGAACACCATCGAGCATAAAAGCGTAATGACGCAAGTTCGCATCTTTAAAATTAGGCGTTAAGACAAACAAAAGCTTTAGTGGTTTTTGTATTTTATTAGCATAAGAAATTGCAGCCTCTAAAGCAAAATTGCCACGCAATCGCTGCGTGTGTTGCATCCAATACAAAACATATGATTCATCCTTTAAACGGTGTTTGGTTTTAACGCGTATACGGTTTTTATGCATATTCAAAATCCTTTCATGTATAATGGTAGTGAGGTGAGACCATGATATCACATCTTTTTATCAAAAACTATCGTGCTTTTACAAAACACACGGTCGTATTCGGAAACCATACATTGTTAATCGGTTCGCATAACAGTGGAAAAACTACCGTCTTATCTGCTTTAGATGTGTTTTTTAATCATACATTAGAACGTGCGCACATCCGCAATAAACGCAAAGACGTAGTCATCGAAATTAACATCGACAATGTAAGATACCGAAAGGTATTTTCTCCTCCAAACTATGTTTTCAATAGCCATAAAGCAATTGGCGACTTTCGGAATTTGAAACATCTTAGGTATCTTTACTTTCCAGAACAGCCCAATCCATACGAACACTTCATCAATCAGTGCGACAACTCAAAACGCACCGCCCCAACCCAACAAACACCCCAAGACAACGCCTTGTTTTTTTCCAACAAACATCCCTATTACCAAACCACAAAATCATACATCAATTATCGGTTAAAGCAACCTCTATCCAAGCCAGAACAACGAAACTATCAAGTGGAATATCTAGAGTCGTTAGCCCTGGAAAACATCATCATCGGAAGCGATCGCGTTTCCAATACTTTCCCTTTTAAACGCTTCACTGAAATTATTCCAAAGACCTACCAAACGATCATTTCAAGCAACCAAAAACACGTCTTAAACAATTTTAACCACCATATTGAACCCTTATACAAATCACATATCAAAGATGAAATTGAAACAATTACCGGAACTGTCAGTAAAAACTATCGCAAAACATTTATCTTAGTCGAAGGTAAATATGATGTTCCATGGTTTGAAAAAGCCTTAATGCTTTTACATAAAATAGAAAAATATCGTGTCTTACCATGTGGAGGACACGGAAACATCCAGTTTGTGAAAAATCAACTCCAAAAGGCAGATTATAAGACCATCACGATTACTGATGGTGACCTTCCAAACATCGGGTACAGACTGCAACGTGAGATTATCGAAATGTACGCAGATATCTCGCTTTTAAACCAAAGCTTCAACGCAAACTTAAACAGCATGCCAGAAACAAAAAAAGCATTTTTCAAAGCTATTCCTCAACGCGATGACATCATTAAACAAGTACTCGCAAGCTGGGCGAGAAACCATCTAACCCTCGATAATCCATTTGTTCAAGAAATCAAATCTATCTTAGATTAAAACTATTCATTTTCAATCGCACGAAAATTTTGTATAATGTTATTATATCATTGACGGAGGTGTGTCATGAAGTTTTACATAAAACCAAAACATTTTGCGCAATATCGCAGCTTCAAGATTCGAGATGAATCGCAAGGAGAGCTGTTCAAAATAAAAGGGAAATTTTTCCTCGGAATGCGCACACTCACCATGAAAGACATGAGCAACCAAGTACTTTATACCATCGAACGCCAATTTAACCCAAAATTTTATCGCAAGTATTCAGTGCTGAACAACCACGGCGATGAAGTTGCCAAAGTTCACCGCTCGTATGGACTGTTTAAACCACGTTATACGATATTAATGAAAGACCGAAAAATGCACTTTGAAGGGCCGATTTACCAGCATGCATTTTCTCTGCATGATGAAAATGAAAAACTCGCAAAGATTGAAAAGCGTGTCTTCTCATTTGGAGATGCTTACGAAATTGATGTCATCACCGAAAAAGATCCCCTACTTCACTTATTCTTAGTCGTAGTCATCGATCAAATGAATCATGAGCGCAAAAAGTTTAGAAGCTAAGTCCTGCATCTTATGTGGGGCTTCTGTTCGTCTACTCGAAGACACGTTAACGTATCAGGACAATCCAGTCCAATACGCAATCTGCGATCACTGTGAGTTGATCACTAAAACACCAGCTTCACACCCATCGAATAAAGCTGAAAAGGCACAGTATGAAACCCATGAAAACGGCATGGATAACACTGGCTATATCAACTATTTATCCCGGTTTGCCGAAACAGCGGTAGACCCTTTTATTAAACAAGGGCGTGGCTTAGATTTTGGTTCAGGACCAGGGCCCGTACTCTATGAGCTACTCAAACAAAAAGGGTTTATTATGGATCACTATGATCCTTTCTACCATCCAGATAAGAGTTACCAAAACAAACACTTCGATCTCATCACAACAACAGAAGTGTTTGAACACTTAAAACACCCAAAAGAAACCTTTGAACATCTTATCAAACGTTTGCGACCCAAAGGTATATTGGCGATACAAACAGAGTTTCATCCAAATAACGATCAGGTATTATTAGATTGGTGGTATCGACGTGATTATACACACATCACATTTTATACCGTACAAACCTTCAACTATTTAAGCACTGTATTTCCCGTAAAAATGATTTACTCAAACGATAAAAACATCGTTGTATTTCAAAAGGAAGTGAACCCATGAAAATTTACGTACGTGATACATCTTACCAAACGATGATACAGGAAAAATTTCAAAACAAACTTCAACTTGTTGAGAGAAAAGAAGCCGCAGAAATCCTCATTACAGGCAATTATCAACAAACAGATCACCATCCAAATCACAAAATTGTGATTATCCCTTATACAGGTCACGACAATATCGATATCGACCTTTTAAAAAAACATAATATAAAACTATTTAACACAACCGTACACTCAAAGTATGTTGCAGAAAAGGCTGTTCACCTCATGCAAGCCCTACTCGGCAATACCATCGACTACCACCGACGCATGCAACAAGGCGACTGGAGCAACCGCAACAGCAAAGATCGCATCTCATGGGTGACAACCTTTGATAAAAAGATAGGGATTTTTGGTTACGGTAGAATTGGCCAATGGATACAAACGCTACTAAGGCCTTACACCAACGCATTTTATACATTAGACCGTGGCAAAGACTACCCAAACATTGAAACCGTACCAACGCTTCAAGACCTCGTCAAAACAAGCGATATTTTGTTTGTCGCAACCCCACATACGCCGGAAACAGAAAATGCCATTGACGATTCCATCCTCCAATCATTTTCAAACGGAGTTATCGTTAATGTCGCACGCGGTAAAATCATTGATCAAAATGCTTTGTACAAGCGCTTGACCGATGGAACTTTAAGAGGCTTTGCGAGTGATGTATGGTATAACTACCCTAAAAATAACTCCATCACTTTTCCATCTGATTTACCAATCCACACATTAGAAAACGTTGTGATGAGCCCACACTGTGCGGCATTAACCGATACTGCAAAAGAAGAAATGATAGCAAAAGTAGCGGATCATTTAAACCATATCTTAGATCATAACTTCAACGAGGTACTCGATCTGAAACGTCTCAAATAAGGAGGCACTATGAAGACTAAATACGATGAAAGAAACATCATCTTTTCAAGAGCGAGATTAAAAAAAGGCACAAAAAACTATCATGACTACTATAAAACACATCCACAACTCAGAAAAGAAGACGATGCGATAAGAGGCATGAACATCCATGATAAGTTGAGGCGCTCAAAAACATTCAAAGAGCGCTTCTTACCAATTCATGCGAACAATAATAGATTATTAAAAACACTGCATGATACAGTTGAACAAGCACCACTTGGCAACCGTATCGACGTCCCAGAAACTTTTAAAACTAATATCAAAGCAATTACCAAGCACTACGGTGCCAAAGAAGTCGGTATCGTCAAACTCAAAGATGAACACTACTACAGCCACTTCGGTGGCACCAACGAAGCTTTAAATCTTGATAATTATGGAGAAAAAATAACACCATCCTATACCCACGCAATCGTTTACTTAATACCGATGGATCTTACGTATATCAACCGCGCCCCAGATTATGAAGAACAGCTCGAAACCGAAAACATCTACCTAAACATCGCATATACTGGAGCTCGCTTGGCACTATACTTAAAAAGTTTAGGCTATCCTTCGACGTTTCAAAGCGAAGCTTTTTACCTCACACCACTTGTCCCGCTCGCCTATGATGCAGGGCTTGGTCAAATCGGCATGAGTAATCATATTGTCAACCCGACCTATGGAGACCGCGTACGCTTAGGGGCGGTCTTAACGAATCTAGCACTACCAGAAGATAAACCAATCGACTTTGGACTTGAAAAGTTTTGCAAACGCTGTGCACTATGTGTAATGAATTGCCCATCGCGCTCAATTAAACCCCATCAAAGAATGGTGAATGGTAGAACATTTTATAAGTTTACTGATGTCACCTGCTTTAAGCTTTGGAAAAACACAGGAACGGATTGTGGTACTTGCATTCAAAGCTGTCCTTTTACACAAGGCATCGATCAAGAAACCATCGAGAATATGTTGAATGATACAACCCTCATGGACACGGTTATACAAAACCATATCGAAAAATATGGACGCAGAAAATACAATAAAGCACCCTTACCAATCGTACGTTTGGAGGGAACAAAATGACTTTAGAAATCGATATCCACGATCTTACCGAACAAGAAGCGATAAAAACCTTAGAACGATTCATCGCTTCCGCCCCCAAACAATGTGAAGCGATTGTTGTGGTTCATGGATATCGCTCAGGAAATGTCTTGAAAAACATGGTTGCAAACCCCAATAAACTTCGCAGTAAAAGAATTAAAAAGCGACGCTATACAATGAATCAAGGTGAAACGATTCTCGAACTCTATGTTTGAAAACCGTGAGGCGAAGTTTCTCTTACTAGGTGGAATGATTACGATTGGGGTTTTATATCTACTATCAAGATGGTACCCAAGCATCGCGCACATCATCTTTTTAATCGCGCTATTTATCTTTGCTTTTTTACTGATTATCCTTCAAATTTACTACATCATAAAACTCTTTAAACATGATAAGTTAGACCAAAAGAAGCTGATGACACCCTGTCCTGCATGCGATGCTTTAATCTATAAGACAGATTCAACGTGTCCATATTGTAAAACGTCGATTAGAAGCAGCTAGAGACAACGAAAAAAATCCGTGCATCGACGGATTTTTTTGTTATAATAGATATTGAGCGAAAAAGAAAGCGTTTTTATTTTTAAAAGAAGAGGTGACCAATGTACAAAATCATTGAAAAGAAAGTCCTCAATAAAGATATTGACATTATGAAAATCGAAGCACCGCTTGTCGCACGCAACGCTGAGCCAGGACACTTCGTGATCTTACGTGTCGACAAAGAAGGTGAACGCATTCCTTTAACCATCGCAGACATTGAAGGAAACAATGTTGTGATTATCTATCAAAAAATGGGGTACTCAACACAACTTTTAGGAAAAAAAGAAGCAGGAGATACCATTGAAGATTTTGTCGGACCACTTGGACAAAAAGCCCATATCCGTGATAAAAAGCATGTTATTGGGGTGGCTGGTGGTGTTGGAAGTGCACCGATGTTACCACAGCTCAAAGCTTACCAAGAAAAAGGTGTGAAAATTTCACTAATTCTTGGCGCGAGAAACAAAGATTATCTTATTTTAAAAGAGGAATACGAAGCGATATGCGATAACATCTACTTGGCTACAGATGATGGATCTGAAGGGACCAAAGGGTTGGTCACCGATGTTTTAGAACCGCTTTTAAAAGAAGATGATACCATTGATCATGTGATTGCGATTGGCCCAGTTATTATGATGAAGTTTGTCACACTCCTAGCAAAAAAATACAGCCGTTCGATTGATGTCTCTTTGAACCCAATTATGATCGATGGCACAGGAATGTGTGGAAACTGTCGTGTATCCATCGGAGGAAAAACCTATTTTGGATGTATTGATGGTCCAGATTTCCCAGGAGAAGACGTTGATTTTGATGAACTCATGTCGAGACAATCTTACTACAAAGATGAAGAACATGTCTGTTACTTGAGGTTAAAACAATGAAAAATATAAAACCGCGTTTAAAAGTGAAGGAACAAGACCCACAAAAGAGAAACATGAATTTTTTAGAAGTTGCCTTAGGTTATAGTTTAGAAGAAGCTAAAGAAGAAGCTTTGCGATGCATCGATTGTAAGAACCCACGTTGCGTTCAAGCGTGTCCTGTACGTGTTAAAATACCAGAGTTTATCAAACTCTTGTTAGAAGATGCATTAGATGAAGCGTTTGATAAAATCTATGAAGACAATATTCTACCATCGATTTGCGGCCGCGTTTGCCCACAAGAAAGTCAGTGTGAAGGCGCCTGTATTTTAGGGATAAAAAGTGAGCCAGTAAACATTGGCGCACTCGAACGTTTTGTCGGAGATTATGGCATGGAGAAAAATCTCGCAGAAGCATCAAAGCAAATTGAAAATAAGATTAAAGTTGCCGTTGTCGGAAGCGGACCTGCTGGGCTTGCTAATGCAGCTTCATTAAGAAAAAAAGGCTATGATGTGACGATTTACGAAGCGCTTCATGATTATGGGGGTGTCTTAAAATATGGTATCCCTGACTTCCGTTTACCCAAAGATATCGTTACTCACGAAATCAACAATCTTGAAAAAATGGGTGTTAAGTTCGTTAAGAATGCCGTGATTGGAAAAAGTATCACGATTGATCAACTATTTGAAGAAGGTTACGAATCAATCTTTCTCGGCAGTGGTGCTGGATTGCCAAGTGGATTAGGGATTCCGGGAGAAAACTTAAGTGGTGTTTACTTTGCAAATGAGTTTTTAACCCGTGTTAACTTAATGAAAGCACGCGCCGTTCCAGACAGTTTAACGCCGATGAAACTCGGGGATAATGTTGCTGTTGTCGGCGGTGGAAATGTCGCGATGGATGCAGCGAGAACAGCAAAACGCCTAGGTGCAAAGAACGTCTTTATCCTCTATCGCCGCGACCGTGAAAGTTTACCCGCAAGATTCGATGAAATTCATCATGCAGAAGAAGAAGGCATCGATTTTAGGTTATTAGAAAATCCAGTTGAATTATTCGGTGAAGACCGCGTTGTAAAAACGGTGAAAGTTGAAGCAATGAAACTCGGTGAACCAGACTCAAGTGGACGGAGAAGACCACTTCCAACAGGAAAATACAAAACCTATCCGATCGATAACATTATTATCTCGATTGGCCAAAAGCCAAACCCAATCTTAAAGGACAATACCATGGGTCTAGAAACCCAACCATGGGGAGGCATCATAACTGATGAATACCACATGACATCAATTCCTGGCGTGTTTGCAGGAGGCGATGTTGTCACCGGTGCCGCAACAGTAATTCTAGCGATGGGCGCTGGTAAAGATGCTGCACATCATATGGATGAGTACCTTCAAAACAAGCATAATGTATAAACCCCTTAATTATGGGGTTTTTATATTGACAAAACCATAAAAGTACGCTAAACTTTGATAAAAGAATATTTTGATATTCAAAATAAAAAATGGAGGATTTTATGAGTAAAATAGGTTTGGTCGTTTGCGGTAACTCAGGGATTGATTACTTGAAACATGACTACGATATTCGCGTAATTCGTTCAGTTTTATTGTTTGGTGAAGATGAGTATACAGACTTCGTCGACATTAAAGCAGATGAGTTTTATAAGCTTTTAGTTGAAAAACCAGAACTGCATCCATCAACTGCACAAACTGCTACAGGTGTCATCTTAGAAACGTATGAAGAACTTAAGAAAGATGGGTATGATGAAATACTTGTCATCACCATATCATCAAAATTAAGTGGTACCTATGAAGGTGCACGGATGGCTGCAAGCATGATTGAAGGTGTCAAAGTCACTGTTTTTGACTCGCTTTCAGTCTCTTATCCAGAAGCTCATATGGCTTTAACCGCGGGTAAAATGATTAAGGAAGGTAAAAATATTCCTGAAATCGTTGATAAACTGGTACAAATTCGTGAACAACATGGTATATTAGTATCTGTGGATACATTGAAATACCTTGTGCGTAACGGTCGTTTATCAGGTGCAAGTGGATTTGTCGGAAGCTTATTAAAGATTAAACCAATGCTAGCCTTAACACGTGAAGGGCGCCTTGAACCGGTAGAGAAAATTCGTACGCGTCAAAAAGCCATCAACCGTATTATTGAGAAATTTGTTGACGAGCATGCAAATGATCAACTTGAAGTATTTATCGCACATGCGAACGCAGGAGATACCGTAGAAGAGGTACGTCAAAAACTCCTCGAAAAATTGCCAAACATTAAAACGGTTAAAGATTATCCATTGACACCAGTCGTTGGTGCGCACGCTGGACCGAATACACTTGCAATTGGGTGGTTACCTAAATCATAAGCAACGTTGGGGGGAAATCATGACACAAAATTCACCAAAAAAGATTATCAATGAGTTATTAGTCGAGGTATTTAATCACATTTTAAGTATTGAACAAACCAACTTAAAAGAACGTGGTGTCAATCTATCGATGAATGAAGTTCATGTGCTTGAGGCGATTGAAAAAACACAAGAACCAACGATGTCAAATATTGCCAAACGTTTAAGAGTCACGGTCGGCACACTCACGACAGCCATCAATCGTTTAGTCACAAAAGGCTACTGTGAACGTGCAAGCGTTAAAGGCGATCGCAGAAAAGTTGTCGTTGAACTAACAGACAAAGCCAAGCAAGTGTTAAAAATCCACGAAGCGTTTCACAACGAAATGATTGATGCAGCGATTGAAGATTTGCGTCTAGAAGAGAATGAAGTTTTAATCGAATCCTTAGAAAATTTATCAAGCTATTTTAAAGATAAGTACTAAATCCAAAACACCTTTACACGCCCCGTATAATTTGATAAAATGAGTTATGCGAAATTAGTGTGGAGGTGTTTTTTTATGGCTGTAAGTTCAGATATCATTCGAGGACATCTCGATGCGATTATTTTAAAACTCATCATCGAAAAAGATCGATACGCATACGAAATATCAAATGAAATACGACAGCGCACACAAGAAGCCTTCAGCATCAAAGAAGCTACGCTTTATGCACTTGTTCAACGCTTAGAGAAGAAAGATTTAATCAGTTCATACATGGGCACAAAATCCCATGGAAGTAAACGGCGTTACTATAAAATAACAACACTAGGAAAAGCTTACTTTAAAGAAAGAATCAAAGAATGGGAAACTTTAAACACAGTCATGACACAACTTTTGGAGGTATCAAATGCGCGCGATTAAAGACTTTGTTGAAGGTATGTTTAAATCAAAAAAAACCAGACAAGAAGTACAAGAAACCATCGATGTCCTTATCCAAATGTTGACTGAAAAAGCTGAAGATTTACAAGAACAAGGTATGACAGAATCTGAAGCGATTGACAAAACGATTGCAGAGTTTGGTGATGCGGATGATTTTTATCACCCACACATGGAACGTGAGAAAAAAAGACACATCCGTAAAAAAACAGTAAAACACTACAAAAACGATCTATTATTTGCAAGCTTAAGCACATTATTAATTATCGCCATGATGGCATTTATCAATATCGCACTAAACCATTATTTTGAGGTTTGGTTACTGTGGTTCATCATTCCATCATTAGGCATTCTATTTTGGCCGTTAAGTCTGTTATACAAACTATTAAATCGTAAGGGAGAGTAACATGAAAACAGCTGTAGTCGCAATTAGTACTGGGTGTTTAGATTACTTAGACATCAATCAAGAACACCTCTATATTCTACGCTGCAAAATTATCCTTGAAGGCAAATCTTATGAAGACTATGTCGACATCGACGCCAAGACATTTTATGAGCGCATTAAAGCAGACAAAAACATAATCCCCACTTCGAGTATGCCCAGCATCGGAGAAGTTCAAACATTGTTTGAAGCGCTTGAATCCAAAAACTATGAAAATGTTATTATCTTAACGATTTCAAGTGCTTTAAGCGGCACCTTTCAGACCATTCAAATGGCCGCAAAGCAGTTTGAAGGAACGCTGAAAATTCATCTCTTCGATACCAAGAATGCTGCAATCAGCGAAGGATTTTTAACGCTACATACACTAGAACTTTTAAAACAAGATAAATCTGTCGACGATATCATACAAGTTTTACAAAAATTATCACTGAGTCGAAAACAATATTTTATGGTTGATTCGTTACGTTTGCTTGTAAAGAATGGTCGCTTATCAGGCGCAAGTGGATTTTTAGGAAGTGTCTTGAAGATCAAACCTATTTTAGAAGTGAATGATGAAGGAAAAATAGTCCCGTTTGAAAAAGTCAGAACCCAAAAAAAAGCGCTAGAAAATATGGTTAACCATGTATTGCAAGATTTAGAAACCATTAACGATTTTGTAATTACATATAACACCAGCGACAACTTAGAAGGCTATGAATATGTAAAAAGTCGTATCGAAGCTGTTTATCCGAATGTAAAAAGTTATGCAGCACCAATAACCCCAGTTATTGGTTGCCATACCGGTCATGGGACGGTAGGTATTGCTTACTTTAATATGGATAGCCTAAAAGACTAATATCATACCGTGTACAAACTATGTATTGTATGCGGTATTTTTCTTTTACCAATAAAAAGGGTGGTGAATGAGCGTGCCAAATAAAAGCTATAAAGGTTAGTCTAAAGAGGGAATCATTGAATCCTTACGCAATGCAAAACAATCGTAACGAGTAATCATTTTCATTGCGCTAGTTCTTTTAGCTGGGTTAATTACTTTACTTGTTTACCTCACAGGTGGTATTAAGTATGTCTATTCACACGGCATGTATTTGCCAATCATAGTAGCAAGTTTGTTCTATGGTTGGAAAGGCGGGCTTGCTTTTGCAGTGCTTGGTGGCTTTTTACTAGGACCCTTGATGCCGATAGATGTTGCTGGAAATATTATGCAAGAACCTATAAACTGGCTGTATCGCATGGTATTTTTTGTTATGATTGGAGTAATTGTTGGACTTGCATCAAATACCTTAAAGCGATATCTTATAATGCAAATCGAGTTTTATATCAAAGACCCAGAAACACATGTACCACTCATCACACAGCTCGTGGGAAAACCTGGCACGCACCCATTAAGAGATAACATTAAAGGGGCTTTATTGATTCAAGTACGGTTTACCAATCAGTATGATGTGATTGATTTAATCGGGAATGAATCATACATTGAACTGATTAAAATCCTTGGAGATCGTATTAAATCAGTTATCAAGGAAAATGGAATCCTCTATCAAACATATCGCTGAATCCTTATGGTATTTCTACAACACGGAAACAAGGATCAATTATTTAACATATTGAATAAAAGCTTCAAGAACCCTGCTACTTGAATACCATTCCTATTAATTTAAATTGTGCCTTAGGCATCACAACCGTTAAAACCTCACTAAGAGAAAGTATTAACCGGAGCACCTTTGCATCACGTTTTGCCGAAAAAGCCTCATTAGACTACGCGTATTTTAAAGATAAATCTAAGCCGAGTACCAACGACTTAATCATACTTGGAAACTTTCAAGAGGCATTATACAATGATGAACTATACCTTGTTTATCAACCGCAAATAGATACAGCAACTAAAAAGGTAATTGGTGTCGAAGCATTGGTACGGTGGGATAGTAAAGTATTAGGAACACTAAAGCCACGTAACTTTGTTCCTTTAGTAGAACAAGCGCACCTTATTTTTGAGTTAACCGCAGCGGTTATAAAAACAGCCTTTGAGACACAACACATGCTGTTGCAAAATTATGTCTCTATAAAAATGTCGATAAACATATCGGTTAAAAACCTACTTTCACAACACTTCTTTATAGACTTAAGTAACTGGTTAAAAACTTATAATATCCCATCGAAATCGATTGAGTTTGAAATCACTGAACACGGAATCATGTCCGATTCAGAAAGATCAATGGATACTTTCGACAAAATGGACAAAGAACAGATTAAAATCTCTATTGATGATTTTGGAACTGGATATTCCTCACTGTCACACCTTCAAACCCTTCCGATAAAAACGTTAAAAATAGACAAATATTTCATTAACATTGAACCGCTTGCGGAATGTGTCGAAACCACCGCACAAGTAGAACTGTTAAAATCGCTAAACTGTAATCTCATGCAAGGCTATTCCTTTGCCGAACCAATGCGGCTTAAGCACTCAAAGTATGGCTTCAAAAAGATGAAAATAATGTCACTTAAAACCGATTGTTTTATGGTTTAATCATTGCGTCTATCAAGCTGAAGTGATACAATAATCAAGTGGTGATATTATGGAAACAAAACGCTTAACATTGTTATCGATCTTACTTGCATTAAGTATTGTTATAAACTTGGTTGAACGCATAGTAATGCAAACCATAACGGGGAGTATTCCTTTTTTACTCCCATTGCTCGGTGCTGGTGGATTACGGATTGGACTTGCAAATACCGTCGTCTTATTGGTGCTTTATACCTATAACACAAAAGACGCTTTCGCACTATTATTTATTCGTGTATTCATCGTTGCCTTAGCAACAGGAACATTACTAGCAGTCCCATTTTATACTGGACTGATTGGTGGATTGTTCGCCTTTACAATGATGATGACATTCAAAAAGTTGAAAGTGTTCTCACTGATGAGTGTCAGTGTGATGGGTGCGATTGGCCATGTCATTGGTCAGATTGCAGTCGCAATGTTTATCGTAGATGTATCCGTTATCTTTTATTTTCCGTTTATCTTTTTGTTCAGTATTCCTGCAGGATTCTTAGTCGGATCAATCACCATCAAGCTTATCGGCTACTTACAACCGTTAACGCAAACCCAACAATACTAAAAAAGCTTCCACTACACCAAATGTAGTAGAAGCTTTTTTTATTCATCCAACAAAATTTCGTTTAAAAATCTTTCTTCCATGTTTGCACTCATATGAATGTTGCGGTCTGCATCTAACCAAATTGCCTCTACATCTTCTAAACTATCAATAAATGCAATGGCATCCTCGATTTCTAGCAAAAACGCAATAGTTGCATATAAATCTCCAAGCGTTGGGTCTTGTGCTACTACTGTAACACTGCGGATATGCCAAACAGGCATTAAAGTGTTTGGATTGATTAAGTGGTGATAATCTTTATCATCACCCTCAACAGTATAAAAACGCTCGTAATCCCCACTAGACATAGCGTTCCATCCAGACTCTAATGAAATTCTAGCATAGGCTTCAGTTGCATCATCTGGGTCTCTAAGACCGATTGACCAATAATCTCTATGCGGACTTGGATTTATCCCAGATACCTCAATATTGGAGCTACCTGCATCAACCAAAAAAGTGTCAATCCCGACTTCTCTCAAATAATCTCCAACCAGTTCCGCTCCATAGCCTTTGGCAATCCCACCGAGGTCTAACATCATCCCTTGCGGAATACGTACGGTCTCGTTATCGTAATCAATTTCAATTAGGTTGGGGTTGCTCATTGTGTTGGCAGCTTCAAGTGTTTCGAGACTCGGTACTTCACATATCCCATCATCTAAACATTGGCTACGGTACGTTGACCAAACATCTAAAACACTACCGAGTGAAATATTAAACATACCTTGACTTAATGGATAATTGTAAATTTCAACACTCATATCAATCATTTCAATCAGCATCGGATCAACCTCAATGACCGTATCAGGGTTATTGTTAATGTAGTAAACGTTGTTGACGCCTAGGATTGAATCATACTTAGTTGAGTGATGATGGACTTCCCAAAGCATGTCGTGAATATGGTTCAAAATATCTGTGACCTCATCACTATTCTTATCGGTCCAAACAATTACTCCAACAGAAGAATCAAATACATTAAGGTATTGTCGCGAGTATCTTGTTAAGCCGTTTTCATCATCATTTTTATTATCGGTGCCATTACACGCAGCAAGCGTAATGGCACTTAAAAACATCAGTATAAAAAGTATTTTTTTCATGTTTCCACCTCTCACGAAAGACATTATAACACAATTTCATGCAAATTGCTTAATGCGTAAGTAAAATACAAAAAAGTCATGCTATAATATAGTTTACAGGTAAAAAAGGGGTGATTCTATGATTTCTACATTTAAAAATTTCAATCAGCCAAAACGGGTGATGATCCCGGTAAAGGATATAAAAACAAC